>JAILFH010000125.1 GCA_024697645.1 Prevotella sp. | reverse complement strand
ATTACAAATATTACTTATTACAAAAATTACAAATATTACTTATTACAAAAATTACAAATATTACATATTACATATTACATGCAACTTCAGTTAGTCTCAAAAATATGACTCCGTAAAATGCGGACTCATCGATTCTCTTTGAACGATTCGTTCTCCCAGCTAAATATGTGGATGAAGAAGATAAAAACACAACCCTGATTCAGGGCACTGGTTCTAACTACAAGAGCAAGGCCGTCTTCATCAACGGGCAATTATGCGCTCTTGCTGTATATTGCTGTGTGAGGTGCAAAAACTTTGAAAAAAATAACAAAGGTAAATTGGACCAGATGGTGGAGAACATTTACTTTTTACTCGAGACAAATAGCAATCCAGCAGCCGACTTTTCTGAAGTAGGAATGGAGTTAAAATGTACACCCTTAAAGAAAAGCAAGCAGAACGAATATCTCATTAAAGGACGGTTGACTTGTAACATTATACTTCCCTCATCCACCATTCGCCAGCGTGAATTTCTAAAAACTCAGATTCTGTAAACCATGTATAGTCAAACCAATTCGTAGAATCACCATATTGGTTTCTCTTTGACGAATATTCGAGCCAATGGGTAGAACGTAGGATACCACCAAGGTAATGGCAATATTGCTGTTCTACATCTGTTTCTCCCTTCAAAATTTCGACCATCTGCTCCGTTGTAATCCATTTCTTTTCCATGACTTTTTTCGGCAAAGGTCGTAGATCATTTTTGAACGAACAAATATTTTAGATCACGTTAGATCGATTTATGAATATTTAGATCAAATTGTGTATAGTTTTGCTTGTCTTGAAGCTAATATGATACTTTTTGTATAAGAAAAATCGTTTGTGTTAAATAATTTTTCTATCTTTGTGCACAAAATAATTAATATGGCAAAAGTTTTCCAAATATTTGTTCCTGACAATACTTTGGTTTCACGGATTATTAGTTGCGAAAACCAAGTAACAGAGTTGTATGTAATAGATAGAGCGGACAAAAATTTTGTATCAGATTATTCTTCTGACTTGACTAAACCTGCTTTGTATATCTTAGTTAACAGGGATAAAAAACAATTGTATATTGGCGAAACGGATGACTCTATCAAACGACTTCGTAATCATGAAGCAAAAGATTTTTGGACAGAGGCTATTGTTTTTCATTCAACAGGTGACACGTTGTCTACGACAGAAGTGAAATGGCTTGAAGCAAAGACATTCGAGACTTTAAAAGAACTCGGATATTACGATCTTTCAGAAAACAAACAGAAACCACAGTATCCTCCTCTTAAAAGGAATCAAATATATACACTTGAACCAATTTTTGAAGAGGCCAAGAATTATATTTGTGCTGCAGGCTTTGACTTTTTTTTAAGAGGAAATAACATAAAAGTAAACCATCAGGTAAGTAACTCTGAAAGGGAAGAGCAACAAGCTGTTCCTATTACTTCGACGGATATCTTTGGTAAATGTACTCAAAGACTTATGAAAGTGATTGGTCTTCATCTTACCAAAAAGGGTAGGAGTGCATTTGTATCCCAAGATGGGGAAATAGGTTATGTAATTAAAACCTCAAAAGCCTACAAACAAGGGAAACGCGAAAAATATTGGTTTGCTTATCGGAAAAGTAAGGATATCTCTGATTGTAGTCAACAATATATTGTTTATGGTTGTAAAGATGAGCGGACCATAATCTTAATGCCTGTTTCAGAGATTGAAAACAATTTACAGGTTTTAAATGACACCAAGGACGCAAGCGGTAATTCTTTGTATTGGCATATAGTTTTTCTAAAAGATAGTGACGGGGAAGTGACTTGGCTTTTATCCAAACCGAAGGTTCGTGAAATAGACATCACAAGTAAGTTGTTATAAAACGCCGAAAACACTATATAAACTTCAGCGATATATGCCAACATCTAAGGAAGAACTGCTGCGCAGAGGATTACAGCCTCATGATATTAATCACAACCAATACCGTCGTGCCGAATGGCAGGACTATGGTGGTTGCGGTTTGTATATGATTACTCTTTGTGTTGAAGGTCGGCATGCTTTCTTTGGTCACCTTGAAGGTGATATACGAGCAAAGCGTAATACTGCAGATTATCCTCATATTGTTCTCAGTTCTCTTGGACGTATCATCCTCAATGAGGAGTTACCCAAAATCCACCGCTTTTATCCCCAAATAGAAACGTGGCAGGCTACAATCATGCCCGATCACCTTCATCTGCTTTTATATGTTGCAGAACCTTTGCCAGATGGCAAGAAATTGGGCGATATTATTCGCCGTTTCAAGGGTGGCTGTAGCCGTGCATGGTGGGCAATTGGTGAAAAAAACGCACTGAAAAGTGCTGAAACTACGGCAAGAGACAACAAAGCTGTGGTCCCCGTGCTATTGAGCACGGTTCATTGCCCTTCTCTTTTTGAGGCAGGTTACCACGACCGCATCATCAAGCGCCCAGGAATGCTCGACGCCATCAAACGCTATATGAGCGACAATCCTCTTCGTGCTTTGATGCGGAGGCAGTTGCCACACCTAATGGAACGTCATTTGCACATACGAATTGGAGCACACGAATATGCTGCCTTTGGTGCTCTTTTTCTTTTGAAGCGTGCCGAGAAAGAACAGGTGTTCTATCATCGACGCGACAGTTCAACGGGCCTTTTTACGGAACAAACGGAAGATTACAAACGTGAGCGAGAGCGCCAGTTAGCAGAAGCACGTGCGGGTGTTGTGCTCGTTTCACCTGCTATTTCGAAAGGTGAAAGCCTTGTAATTAATACTGCTATCAAGGAGGGATTGCCTGTCATTCACCTACAGAAAGAGCTTATTGATCGTTATTGGAAGCCAGAACTGCGCCGCTTTGAGGCATGTGCCCGTGGGGCGTTATTGATTCTTTCTCCATGGGGACTGGATGAGGAATTGAAGAAAAACGCACTTATGGAAAATACCGCACTGAAAAGTGCGGGAACTATGACAACTAGCACAACGACAAGCAGGTCAGAATCATTCCCTTCCGAATATGATCGTTTTCACCACCTTAATGACCTTGCAGCAGAAATCTGTGCCACCACTGATGCAGTTCTTCTGAATGTGGCTGACATGTTGGAAATGTAGTGTAATTAATCCACGAAACCAAAAATTCCCCCCTTAGCTTCACAGCTGAGGGGGGATCCTAAAACCTAATTTATAGGCAAAATAACCTAATTTTCATTGCAAAGGTATGATTTTTTTTTGAACTGAGGATGAATTTATGGGAAAAAATGTGGGGTAGGGCGTAAAATAATATCATAAACCATCGTTTTGCATAAGGATGGTGCCAGCATAGCTCAAAATCAACGGGGGAAATTTTCGGGAAGATACATAAGAGAAAGTGGGCAACTCACGTTGTAAAGGAACGGAACCCCCTAAGAGTGACAAGAATAGAGTGGTATTTATTCTTATTTAGGTTTTTTTTGCAAAAAATAGCAAATGGTAAATGGTATATGAAAAAAAAATCGTAACTTTGTGCCCTAATTGGTTGAATGATTGAATCATCTAATTAAATAATAAATTATTTAAAGCAATTTTTATGGCGAATGTTATTAAATTAAGCAAAGGCTTGGACATCAACCTGAAAGGTAAAGCTGCTGCTGAGGTCATCGCCGCCAAACCATCGAAGGTGTACGGACTAGTACCCGATGCGTTCTATGGCGTGAAACCGAAAGTGGTAGTGAAAGAAGGTGACACGGTCAAAGCCGGCGATGCATTGTTTGTTGACAAACTGCATCCTGAAGTGAAGTTCGCCTCACCTGTCAGCGGTAAGGTTACGCTGGTGGAAAGGGGTGAACGTCGCAAAGTTTTAAGCATTCAGGTGGAAGCCGACGCCTCTCAGCAGTATGCTGACTTCGGAACGGGTGTTCCTGCCGACGGAAAGGCTGTCGTAGAGACATTGCTTGCAAGTGGTCTGTTCGGCTACTTGATGCAGCGTCCGTATGCTGTGACTGCCTGTCCTGAGGACACTCCGAAGGGTATCTTCGTCTCTGCCTTCAGCGACATGCCGCTTGCCGCAGACTTCGAGTTTGTGGTGAAAGGGCAGGAGGCTGACTTCCAGACGGGTATCGACGCACTGTCGAAGGTGGCAAAGGTGTATCTCGGTGTGAAGCCGGGCAGCGCTCTCGAAGGCACCAAGAATGCTGAAGTGACTGTATTTAAGGGCAAGTGCCCTGCAGGTAATGTGGGTGTGCAAATCAACCACATCAGTCCTGTGAACAAGGGTGAGACTGTATGGACCTTGGGTGCTGAGGAGGTAATCTTCGTAGGCCGTCTGTTCAATACGGGTAAGGTGGACCTCACTCGTATGTATGCCGTAGCAGGTAGCGAGGTGAAGGCTCCGAAGTATGTGAAAGCACTGGTGGGTGCCAAGATAGGTGACCTGACGGATGCTGTCGGTGTGAACACTGAAAAGACTGTCCGTGTGATCGACGGCAACCCATTGACGGGTATGAAGTCGAGTACTGACAGTTTCGTGGGTGCACATACCACTGAAGTAACTGTGATTCCTGAAGGTGCTGACACGCACGAACTGTTCGGCTGGATTTCTCCACGTCTGAACGAGTTCTCTGTAAGCCGCTCTTATTTCTCATGGCTCTTGCCTAAGAAGGAATATACACTGGATGCCCGCGTGAAAGGCGGTCATCGTCACATGATTTTCAGCGGTGAATACGACTCTGTATTCCCAATGGACATCTATCCTGAACAACTCGCTAAGGCCATCATCGCAGGCGATATAGACCGCATGGAAGCACTCGGCATCTATGAGGTGGCTCCTGAGGATTTTGCCGTAGCAGAGTTTGTCGACAGTAGTAAAGTTGAACTCCAGCGCATTGTCAGAGAAGGTCTTGACATGCTGCGCAAAGAAAACGCATAATCGCTATGACATTTATCAAAAACATGTTAGACAAGATGAAGCCTACCTTCTCAGAGGGAGGTAAGCTCAGCGCTTTCGGCTCACTTTTCGACGCAGCAGAGACTTTCTTCTTCGTGCCAAGTGAGACTGCAAAGGTCCGTGGTGCTCAGATTCACGACGCCATCGACTCAAAGCGTTCTATTTTCTTTGTGGTGATTGCCTTGATACCTGCCATCCTGTTCGGTATGTGGAATATCGGCTATCAGCACGACCTCGCAGTAGGATGTACGGAGGATTGCGGCTGGTTCTGCCAGTTCCTCTACGGATTAGCTGTGATGCTGCCAAAGATTGTGGTAGCATACGCTGTAGGTCTGGGCATCGAAATCGCTATCGCTCAGTGGAAAAAGGAGGAGGTTCACGAAGGTTTCTTCGTAACCGGTATGCTGATTCCATTGATTGTTCCTGTGAACTGCCCACTCTGGATTATCGCTGTTGCTACTGCTTTCGCAGTTATCTTCGCGAAGGAAGTGTTCGGCGGTACGGGTATGAACATCTTCAACCCTGCACTCGTTACGCGTGCGTTCCTCTTCTTTGCTTATCCGGCAATGATGTCGGGCGACAAGGTGTGGGTGAATGCTGAATATATGGACTGTATCAACGGTACGGTTGACGGTTACAGCCAGGCTACTCCGCTCGGTCAGTTGGCTGCTGGTGAACCTGTAAGCTACAGTGCGATGGATACGATCATCGGTACCATTCCTGGTTCTATAGGTGAGACTTCGTTCATCGCTATCATGATCGGTGCTGTGATTCTGATCTGGGCAGGTGTGGCAAGCTGGAAGATTATGCTCTCAACCTTCGCCGGTGGTGCCCTGATGGCTTACTTGCTCCGCTATGGTGACGCAAGCGCCCTCAACTTCGAATGGTGGGAGCAGCTGACTGTCGGCGGATTTGCATTCGGTGCAGTTTTCATGGCTACCGACCCTGTGACAGGTTGTCGCGTAGAGGCAGGCAAGTGGATCTACGGATTCCTCATCGGTGTGATGGCTATCATCATCCGTGTGCTCAATCCTGGTTTCCCAGAGGGTATGATGCTCGCAATCCTGCTGATGAACGTATTTGCTCCACTGATTGACTATTGTTTTGTTCAAGCAAATATCAACAAGCGCGCTAAACGTGCTCAAATCAAATAAGGAGGAACAGAATTATGGCTAAATTAAATACGAATGGCAATGTCTATACGATAGTATATGCTGCCGTGATGGTCATCATCGTTGCGTTCCTTCTCGCCTTTGTCGCTTCAGCACTGAAGGAGACACAGGACAAGAACGTAGCACTTGACACGAAGAAGCAGATTCTGGCAGCACTGAACATCCGTGACTGCGAGGATGCTGACGCTAAGTATAACGAAGTGGTAGCTCCTGGTGACCTGAACCGCGACACACTCACCGCAGTAGTTGACGGTCAGGAGAAACTCATCGTACGCGTAAAGGGTGCAGGCCTTTGGGGCGGCATCTGGGGATGGGTTTCCATCAATAAGGACGGCAAGACCGTCTTCGGTACATTCTTCAACCACGAGTCGGAGACTGCAGGTCTGGGTGCTCGCATCAAGGACGACCAAAGCTTCCAGGATGCTTTCCAGAACAAGCAGATCTTCGATGCTGACGGCAATGTGGCTCTCAGCGTGCTGAAGAAAGGTAAAGAGGGTAACCTCAGTCAGGAATATGTGGTAGAGGCGGTAACTGGTGCCACGCTCACATCGAACGGTGTGAACGACATGATTCAGGCAGGACTGAAGAAGTATGCCGATGTCATCAAGGCATTTGCCGGTGGTGAAACTGCAAATATCCCTGAAGTTGAGGAGTATGAGAAAGTGGCTACGATTGACAAGCCAATTGAACCAACAGTAGAAGAAATGGAGGACTAAGAATATGAGTTTATTTTCTAAAGAGAATGGTGCCGTATTCACAGGCCCACTGAATTTGAACAACCCGATTGCCGTTCAGGTGCTCGGTATCTGTTCTGCGCTTGCAGTCACTTCGCAATTGAAGCCAGCTATCGTGATGGGACTTTCAGTTACCGTCATCACTGCCTTCTCGAACGTGATTATCTCATTGATTCGCAAGACAATTCCTAACCGCATCCGTATCATCGTTCAGCTGGTAGTGGTTGCTGCGCTCGTAACCATCGTGAGCAACATCCTGAAAGCATACGTGTATGATGTGAGCGTTCAGCTCAGCGTGTATGTCGGACTGATTATCACTAACTGTATCCTGATGGGACGTCTCGAGGCATTTGCTATGCAGAACGGTCCTTGGGAGAGTTTCCTCGACGGAGTAGGAAACGGTCTCGGCTATGCATTCGTGCTGGTAGTGGTAGGTATCCTGCGTGAAATCTTCGGATTCGGCACGCTGCTTGGATTCCAGATCATCCCCGACAGTGCATACATGGATAACGGCGGTCTGTATATCAACAACGGTATGATGACGATGCCTGCTATGGCACTGATTCTGGTGGCATGCTTCATCTGGGTACACCGTGCAGTGAATAAAGAAGAAAATAAGTAATAACATACCTAAACAACAGAAAAGAATATGGAACATTTCATTAGTTTGTTTGTCCGTTCGATTTTTGTGGACAACATGATTTTCGCATTCTTCTTAGGTATGTGTTCTTATCTGGCCGTATCTAAGACAGTAAAGACCAGTCTCGGACTTGGTATCGCAGTGACATTCGTGCTGCTGATTACCGTTCCTGTCGACTACTTGCTTCAGACGAAGGTACTCGCTGACGGCGCATTGGCCGAAGGTGTTGACCTTACGTTCCTTGCATTCATCCTGTTTATCGCAGTCATCGCTGCAATGGTGCAGTTGGTAGAAATGATTGTTGAGAAGTTCTCACCATCGCTCTACAACGCATTGGGTATCTTCCTTCCATTGATTGCTGTGAACTGTGCCATCATGGGTGCTTCTCTCTTCATGCAACAGCGTATTCTGTTGGACCCAGAGACTTCAACTCAGGCCATCGGTGGGGTAGGTGACTGTATCGCTTACGCACTCGGTTCGGGTATCGGTTGGACGCTCGCTATCGTAGGTCTGGCAGCTATCCGTGAAAAGATGGCTTACTCGGACGTACCAAAGCCTCTTCAGGGACTTGGTATCACGTTCATCACTGTAGGTCTGATGGCTATGGCATTTATGTGTTTCTCAGGTCTTAAACTCTAAAAGAAAGGAGCATACAAATGGATATGACATTTATTTTATATAGTATCGGAGTGTTCTTGACAATCGTATTGATACTGGTTGTCATCCTCCTCGTAGCTAAGAAATATCTCTCTCCAAGCGGACAGGTGACTGTCACGATCAACGGAAAAGAGAAACTGACAGTAGATCAAGGTGCCAGCCTTCTTTCAACATTGGCAGGTCAGAATGTTTATCTCCCATCTGCTTGTGGCGGAAAGGGTTCATGCGGACAATGCAAATGTCAGATTGTAGAAGGCGGCGGTGAGATTCTCGACAGTGAGAAGGGTCACTTCACTCGTAAGCAAATCAAGGAAGGTTATCGTCTTGGCTGTCAGGCTAAGGTAAAGGGTGACCTTTCCATCAAGGTGCCAGACTCTGTTATGGGTGTCAAAGAATGGGAATGTACCGTTATCGGCAACAAGAACGTGGCTACCTTCATCAAGGAATACAAAGTTGCATTGCCTCCAGGCGAACACATGGACTTCGAACCTGGTTCGTATGCCCAGATCAAGATTCCTGCATTCGATTGTATCGATTACGACAAGGACTTCGACAAGAGTCTTATCGGCGATACCTATCTGCCTGCATGGGAGAAGTTTGGTCTGTTCCCACTCAAGTGTGTGAACCCCGAACCAACCATCCGTGCATACTCAATGGCCAACTATCCAGACGAAGGCGATATCATCACGCTCAACGTACGTATTGCCACACCTCCGTTCAAACCTAAAGACCAAGGTCCTGGCTTTATCGATGTGAACCCAGGTATCGCATCATCTTATATCTTCTCGCTCAAACCAGGCGACAAGGTGACGATGTCGGGTCCTTACGGAGAGTTCCGTCCACAGTACGGTACAGGTCGTGAGATGATTTGGGTCGGCGGTGGTGCCGGTATGGCTCCGCTCCGTGCACAGATTATGCACATGTTGAAGGGTAACGGTGTGAGCGATGAAGACCGTAAGCGTCCAATGCACTACTTCTATGGTGCACGCGCTCTGGAGGAAATTCCATTCCTCGACGACTTCCTTGCTCTTGACAAGGAATTCGAAAACTTCCACTTCCATCTGGCTCTCGACCGTCCGGATCCAAAGGCAGACGAGGCAGGTATCAAGTACACTCCAGGATTTGTGGCTCCAGTAATGGGCGATACTTATCTGAAGGCTCATGAAGCTCCAGAAGATTGCGAGTATTACCTCTGCGGACCTCCAATGATGGCAAAGACCGTACTCGATTTGCTTCACAGCCTCGGCGTGGAAGACGATATGATTCGCTTCGATAACTTTGGTGGTTAATCACCAATAGTATGTATATATAATAAGGTGGTAGTGATAAGAGCTACCACCTTATATCTAACAACAATCATTAATACCTAAACAACATCATGAAAAGATACTATTCATTCATAGTCTTACTGCTATGTACTGCAATCATTAGTTTCGCTCAGAAGACTGCTCTTGAGGAAATCCGTGAGAATCCAGGAAGGAGTGGGGGAGTGTACTATGCTTATCCGGTCCCTACTGACGTGAAACTGACGCCTGCACCGAAAGGCTATAAACCATTCTATATCAGTCACTATGGTCGTCACGGGTCACGCTACATGCTGAATAACAATGACTATCTGCGTCCGCTCAATACCCTGAATCAGGCTTACGAACAAGGAGAACTGACAGAGAAAGGCGTTGAGACCCTGACAAAGCTTTGGGACATCTGGGACGAGGCAGATCATCATGTAGATGAGTTGGCACCATTAGGAAAGCGTCAGCATCGCGGCATTGCAGAGCGTATGTACAAGAACTATCCTGAAGTATTCAAGCAGAAAGGTGTCATCACGGCACGTTCTACTACCAGTATGCGTGTTGCATTAAGTATGGTTGCCTTTATCGGTCGGTTGACTGAACTTAATCCCAAGCTTAACATTGATTGGGAAACCTCTAATGCTAATATGTGGTATCTCAATTCACATACTGATGAATACAACCAACTGAAGAACGATTTCAACGGATGGCGTAAGAATCACAGTGACTTCGGAAATCGCGGCATTCCAGACGAGACTCGTTTCCTGACATTGCTTTACAAAGACCCTTCAAAAGGTCCTAAAGGACTGATGGGACAAATTTTCAACATCGCTGTCGATCTGCAGGATATGGAAACTGACATCGATATGTTCGACCTTTTCACTCCTGAAGAGATGTACGAACTGTGGAAAAACGAGAACTGCTGGTTCTTCCTCTGCGACGGTGATAGTCCGCTGAACAAAGGTACTGCTATTGAAAGCTGCAAGACTCTGCTTCGCAATTTCATCAATCAGGCTGACCTTGCTGTTCAAGGCAAAGGTGATGTGGCTACGCTTCGTTTCGGACATGATGGTAACATCATTCCTTTGGCTGCCATTATGAGATTGAAAGACTGTGATTCGAACGAACCTGATGTCAATAAGATTGACGAGAAATGGCGCGACTACTATGTATCTCCAATGGGTGCTAACATCCAGTTGATATTCTATAAGAAGAAAGGTTCGGACGATGTGCTTGTGAAGTTCCTGCATAACGAACGTGAGACTTCAATTCCTGTTTCGACCGACATCGCTCCGTATTATCACTGGAAAGACGTTCGCGACTTCTTCATTAAGCAAGCCGGTGGTTTGGAAGAACCTAAAGCATAGTTGCTGACAATAGTTCAGATTCCCCAATAGGTCATTTGCGTTATGAAGATAATGACAATTTGGGAATAAAAAAAATCCTCGGATGATGTGTCCGAGGATTTATTTAATAGAGTAGGGGAGTGAGGTTACTTCACCATCACCTTCTGACCCTTAACAACGTTTACACCCTTCTGGATGCTGTTCTGACGAATACCGCTCAAGTTGTAAACATCATCGCTTGCATTAACTGCCTTGATAGCATTGATACCAGTTGGCATTTCACCGTGATGAGCCTTGAGTGTAGGATTCTTAACACCGTCTACTGTGATAAAGCAACGAGTTGCATAGAAACCAGTTGTCTCAGGAGTAACCAGTGTGAATGCTGCTTCTGCATTGTCCTTAACGTAGATACCGTACATTGCATCCTGTTCATTAGCTTCGATGTGCTTTGCTGCACCGTTGAACTGCAGGAATGCGTTATCGGCAACGAACAATAATGATGGAGCATCGTTTGCTTCGATTGTTGTTTCGTTGGCAAGCATCTTCACAGTCTTGGTTTCGCCTGTGTAGTGAAGCAGATAAGGAGTGTTAGCCTTTACGCCTTCAGCCTTTACATCTGTAAAGTAGAGGTCGATTACATCGCCTTCCTTAGTGATTGCTGAAAGAGTTTCAAGTTTACATCCAGCACCAAATGCTGCGTTCAGTTCTTCTGTAGTCATGCTGAAAGGTACACAGAGTGTATTCCAACCATTGTAAACAGAACGAGACATTGAAACGTTGCGAGTTTGTCCGTCATACTGTAACACGTTCGTACCTTCAATACTGCTCAGATACAAAGCCTTTGTCTGAGCCATCATTGCTGCACTGAATGCAAAGCATCCGGCAACAACTGCCATTTTCTTTAAAATCCCTTTCATATTAGCTCTTTGTTTTAAGTTAGGTTTATGTGTGAGTTATGTTTAATTTATCGATTGTCTTTCAGGAATTGATAGAATTCCAAGCAAGCATTTTCCAGCATCTCTATCACTCGTTCGAACCCTTGGTCGCCACCATAGTAAGGGTCGGGCAAGTAATCAACACCAGGTATTGTGCAATAATCAGCCATCTTGACGATTTTCTTCGCATCTTCGAGCGTAGGCGCAATGTCGTACAGACGTTCGTAATTATCATCATCCATAGCGACGATATAGTCGAAACTGTCGAAATCGTGCTGTCGTATGGGACGCGATCTATGCGTGATTTCGTAACTGTGACGTTTCGCATGCATTCTCATCCGAGGGTCGGCCATCTCGCCTTGATGGTAGCTAATCAATCCCGCTGAGTCAACATAGAATTCATTCTCTGCATCGTGATCCTCAATAATGTGGTTGAAAATCGTTTCTGCCATCGGGCTTCTACAAATATTTCCAAGACACACAAACAAGACCTTTGTTCGACTCATGATATATTTTTGTGCAAATATAGAAATTTATTTTCTTATAACAATACAAAATGTAAATCTTTCTTCGTTTTTTAGTTATTTTTATCATTTAAAACAAAATATTTCGCTAAATTTGCACTCAAATTATAAAATAGACTTAACGATGTTTAGAATTCCAGAGTTATTAGAAATTGCAGGTTTCATCCTGATTGTCATTTTAGCTGGTATAGGAATATATCTGCTGATTAAGCTTTTATTGTGGATTAAGAACTTGATAGACAAATCATGATAATCAGTGTTATGTTTAATTCGAATAATTAATATATACCCTATTATTCTTTTTATCGTTCGAATATACAAAGAATTATCATTAACGCTGTGAACTTGTCGGATTGACTAATGTCATCTGTGTTTACCGTTATCGGTGAAAATGAAACGGAATGATTACCCGAATCGTTCATTAGGCTGTTAAGTGCTAATTATCCCATAAAAATAGCAGATTGCAATAACCGCGTCAAACGGAACTGCAATCTGCTTTAATCAGTAATTCTGAGTGGTATTACTTCAACTCAGCGAGATACTTAATAGTGCGTACCATCTGAGAAGTGTAAGAGTTCTCATTGTCGTACCAAGCAACAACCTGAACGAGAGAGTTTCCGTCACCCATCTTGCTTACCATAGTCTGGTTAGCATCGAAAAGAGAACCGAACTTCATACCGATGATGTCGCTAGAAACGAGCTTCTCTTCAGTGTAACCGAATGATTCGTTGGTAGCAGCCTTCATAGCAGCGTTGATACCTTCAACAGTAACTTCACCCTTAACAACAGCGTGAAGGATTGTAGTAGAACCAGTTGGAGTTGGAACGCGCTGAGCAGCACCGATCAACTTACCGTTGAGTTCAGGAATTACAAGACCGATAGCCTTAGCAGCACCTGTTGAGTTAGGAACGATGTTCTGAGCACCAGCACGAGCACGCTGAACATCACCCTTGCGCTGAGGACCGTCGAGAATCATCTGGTCGCCAGTGTAAGCGTGAACAGTTGTCATGATACCGCTCTGGATCGGAGCAAAGTCGTTCAGAGCCTTTGTCATAGGAGCCAGACAGTTAGTGGTGCAAGAAGCAGCAGAGATAACGGTGTCAGCAGGAGTCAGAGTCTTGTGGTTTACGTTGTAAACGATGGTGGGCAGGTCGTTGCCGGCAGGAGCAGAGATAACAACCTTCTTGGCACCAGCTGCAATGTGAGCAGAAGCCTTCTCCTTAGAAGTGTAGAAACCTGTGCACTCCAGAACAACGTCTACATCCAGCTTGCCCCAGGGCAGCTCAGCAGCGTTAGGAATAGCATAGATAGTGATCTTCTTGCCATCAACAACGATGTAGTCCTCACCAGCCTCTACGGTGTGCTTGTTCTCACCGAACTTGCCACAGAAACCACCCTGAGCGGTGTCATACTTCAGGAGGTGAGCAAGCATCTTGGGGCTTGTCAAGTCGTTGATTGCTACTACTTCATAACCTTCAGCCTCGAACATCTGACGGAAAGCGAGGCGACCGATACGGCCAAAGCCGTTAATAGCTACTTTTGTCATAATTAGTAAACTTTTTTATTAATTGGGTTTATAAAATTATATCGTTTTCTTAAGAAATTCTTCTTAATAGAACACTTTTTTTATTTTTCGAGCGAAAAGTTACAAAAAAATATCTATATTTGCACTTGAAATCTTTCTTAATTTAAGTGAAAAGTTAAAAGTCTCAACTGAAAAAAGGTGATAAGACAGGGAAAAACCTGATATTGTAAGATACAGATAGCAAATTTAACAAATAAGTTCAACCTAAAAAATTCAAGTATTATGGGATTTATTAAGGAATTCAAAGAGTTTGCCATGAAGGGCAACGTATTGGACATGGCCGTCGGTGTCATCATCGGTGGCGCGTTTGGAAAAATTGTCAGTTCGCTGGTTGACGATGTTCTCATGCCTGTTATCGGTATGCTGACAGGTGGTATAGACCTCTCGGGATTGGAGTACAAGGTGATGATTCCTGGAGTAGATGGTGGCGAGCCAATAGCAGGTGCCGTACTGAAGTATGGTGCTTTCATCCAGAATGTTGTTGACTTCCTCATCGTTGCCTTCTGTATCTTCCTGATGCTGAAGGGGATCAACAAGTTCAACCGCAAGAAGGAAGAGCCTGCTCCAGAACCCGAAGCTCCCGCCGGACCCACTCAGGAAGAGCTCCTGGCAGAGATTCGTGACCTGCTGAAGCAGAAATAAATCAAGAATTTTATGTTATATATAAAATAAGGTGGTACTTTTGGTGTCACCTTATTTTATTTTGAGTACCTTTGCAGCCGAACAAGAAGCACTCATTATTATGACTACATTGCAGACTTTTCGTCCGAAACTGCTTTCGGTTCTCAGAAACTACAACAGAAAGAATTTCTCTGCTGATCTCATGGCAGGCATCATCACTGGAATCGTG
The DNA here is from genome assembly GCA_024697645.1 of Prevotella sp. GTDB lineage: Bacteria > Bacteroidota > Bacteroidia > Bacteroidales > Bacteroidaceae > Prevotella. The sequence goes on along the minus strand of JAILFH010000125.1, from coordinate 5,708 downwards.
GCCCTTCCACTGGCCATCGCTTTCGGTATAGCCAGTGGTGTATCGCCGGAGAAAGGTATTATCACTGCTATCGTGGCAGGCTTCATCATCTCTGCCTGTGGTGGAAGCAAGGTACAGATTGGCGGACCGACAGGAGCTTTCATCGTGATTGTAGCTGGCATCATCGGTCAATACGGAATCCAGGGATTAACTATCGCCACGCTGATGGCAGGTTTCTTTCTCATCCTTTTGGGCGTTCTGCGACTGGGAACCATCATCAAGTTCATTCCCTACCCCATCATCGTCGGATTTACCAGCGGTATTGCCGTCACCATCTTCACTACTCAGGTGAAAGACCTGCTGGGCATGCAGATGGGCACGGTACCCAGCGACTTCGTCGAGAAATGGATTGCTTACGCCCAGAACATCACGAATATTGACCCGTGGAGTACGCTGCTCGGCATCGTCAGCGTCATCATCATTGCTTTGACACCCCGATTCAGCAAGAAGATTCCCGGTTCGCTCATCGCCATCATTGTCATCACCATTGCAGCCCTGCTCCTGAAGCAATATGGCGGAATAACTACCATCGAGACCATTGGCGACCGCTTCAGCATCAATTCACAACTACCCGACGCAGTGGTTCCTGTCATCACCTGGGAGACCATCAAGGGGCTTGCGGGACCTGCTATGACCATTGCCGTATTAGGAGCCATCGAGTCACTGCTCTCTGCCACCGTTGCCGACGGTGTCATTGGCGACCATCACGACTCTAACACGGAGTTGATTGGCCAGGGACTGGCAAACCTCGCCACGCCCATCTTTGGAGGAATCCCCGCAACAGGTGCCATTGCCCGCACAATGACCAATATCAACAACGGCGGACGCTCACCCATTGCGGGCATCGTCCATGCTGTTGTCCTTTTGCTCATCTTCCTTTTCCTCATGCCTTTGGCACAATACATTCCGATGGCATGCCTCGCCGGCGTTCTTGTCGTCGTGAGCTACGGCATGAGTGGCTGGCGCTCGTTCCTTGCGTTGATGCGCAACCCCAAGAGTGACATCACCGTCCTCGTGCTCACCTTCCTGCTTACCATCATCTTCGACCTCACCATCGCCATCGAAGTCGGGCTCATCTGCGCCTGTCTGCTCTTCATGCGCCGCATGGCGGAGACAACCGACGTGCATGCCGTACTGAACGAGATAGACCTGAACGAGGATGCCGATATGGAGCGTGGAAACCTTGAGCACCTCACCATTCCGAAAGGTGTGGAGGTATATGAGATCAACGGTCCTTATTTCTTCGGTGCCGGCAACCGCTTCGAAGACATCATGGCACGCTACGGAAACCGCCCGCAGGTGCGTATCATCCGCATGCGTAAGGTTCCGTTCATCGACTCCACAGGACTCCACAATCTGAAAAACATGTGCCTGATGAGTCAGAAAGAAGGCATCACAATTGTCCTTTCCGGCGTGAACCCGAAAGTAGAGGAAGTGCTCAAGCGCAATAATTTCAACAATCTGCTTGGCGAAGAGAACATCTGCAACCACATCGACCTCGCACTGGCAAGGGCCCAACAGATCATCGGCATCTAAGACATTGCCCCTTTATCCTCAAAGGTTGATACCATAGGTCTGCTTCACCTCGCTCATCACGAAGGTACTTTCTATTGCACCGACATGGTCAATATCACCGAGTTTGGTCAACACGAACTCCTGGTATTGTTTCATGTCACGTGCGCGCACCTTTAGCAGATAATCATAGGAACCGGAGGTGTTATAACACTCTGTCACCTCGGGAATGCGCTGGATACGACGTACAAAGGCATCGGCAATCTCGTGGTTGATCTGCGTGAGTTTCACCTTACAGAACACTTGCAGGCTCTGATTCAACTTATCGGGATCCAGCACGGCAACATATTTCTTGATATATCCTCTTTTCTCCAATCGTTTTTGGCGTTCAAAAACGGGTGTTGGAGTCAGATGAACAGCATCTGCCAACTCTTTTGTGGTCAGCTTCGCGTTTTTCTGCAGCGTTTTCAATATCTGCAAATCGGTTTCATCAAGTACTTCCATGAGATACAAATATCATTCAACTATGAATTAGTCTTCTTTTACGATCGGATAGAGTTCAATGAACTCACCTTGATGTTTCTGACCGTCGTTGATGAGTTCTGCCATCTTCTTGCCGACAGTCTCAATATCATGAAAACCAGGCAGACTCATGTTCCCGTTCAGGTCTGTGGTGGTGGGACCCGGATGAACGGAGAATACCTCCAAAGGTGTATTGCTCTGTTGCAGTTCAACAGCCATCACACCCATCATTGCATTCTGGGCGGCCTTGCTGGCAACATAGGCGAGTGGGTGCCAGAAGGGACTGATCTCAGAAGGAACTGTTACGTTAATAATCCTGCCCTCGTTCTTCGTAAGCAGAGGCATCAGGGCTTTCGTGAGGGCGAAGGTTCCTATGAAGTTCACGTCAAGCGTTTCCCTGATATCACTGAGTTCTGTGTGGTGACTGTCAACACTCATATCGCCAGGTATGCCGGCATTGTTCACAAGCAGTGTCAGCTCAGGATATTTTTCGTTGATTTCCTTGACGGCATGTCCTATATTGGCCAACTCACGCAATTCGATGTTTACCCATCCTAACACGTCAATGCCAAGCGCCTTCAACTCACTGATGGCTTTCTCGGCACGCTCCTCGTTGCGTGCACCAATGATTACCTGCCAACCGCTTAATCCAAGATGCTTGGCGATTCCGAATCCGATGCCCTTATTGGCACCTGTTACTAAAACAATCTTTTTCATACCTATTTTATATTAATATAGACATTTCTTTCTCGCCGACAAAGTTACGAATAATCTAAGGAAAACGCAGCATCTTTCAGCTTGAATTTTGAAAAATGCAAGCATATTTGGAATAATATTCTTTTACAGGGATATTTATCTTCGCTCTAAAGATGTTTATTTTATCAAAACAAGCTATATTAGTTATATCTTCTGAATATAGACATAAATTTGGTTGATTATTCCAAACCCTTTAACTTTGCACCCAGAAAACAAACAACAACAACAAAATAAAAGAAAGGATAAGAATTATGGCACAGAACAGAAACTATCGCTTTGAGACTTTGCAACTTCATGTAGGACAGGAACAGGCTGACCCCGCTACCGACGCCCGTGCGGTACCCATCTATCAGACCACGTCCTATGTGTTCCGTAACTCACAGCATGCCGCCGACCGTTTCGGTCTTCGCGATGCAGGTAATATCTATGGTCGTTTGACCAACTCTACACAAGGCGTGTTCGAGGACCGTGTGGCAGCCCTTGAGGGTGGTGTTGCAGGTTTGGCAGTAGCCTCTGGCGCAGCTGCTATCACCTACGCCCTGCAGAACATCGTGCAGAATGGTGACCACATCGTTGCCGCCGACAACCTCTATGGTGGTTCCTACAACCTCATCACACATACCTTAGCCACTCAGGGCATCACGAATACCATTATGAACGTCAACGACCTCGCTGCCCTTGAAGCCGCCATCAGACCCAACACAAAAGCCATATACGCCGAGACCTTCGGCAACCCGAATTCTGATGTATTAGACCTTGAAGGTGTAGCTGCCGTAGCCCACAAGCACGGCATCCCCTTCATTGTCGATAACACCTTCGGCACACCTTACCTCATCCGTCCTTTGGAACACGGTGCAGACATCGTGGTTCACTCAGCAACGAAGTTCTTGGGCGGACACGGAACCTCGCTCGGTGGTGTGATTGTTGATGGTGGCAAGTTCAACTGGAAAGCCAACCCCGACAAATTCCCCACACTCGCAAAGCCCGATCCCAGTTATCACGGCATCGTGTTTGCCGATGCCGTTGGCGCTGCCGCTTATGTTACCCGCATCCGTGCCGTCTTACTGCGCGACACAGGCGCAGCCATCTCTCCCTTCAACGCCTTCATTCTCCTGCAGGGTGTCGAGACCCTGAGTCTGCGCGTAGAGCGTCATGTGGAGAATGCCCTGGAAGTGGTAGAATTTCTTTCCAAGCACCCAAAGATAGCCAAGGTGAACCACCCCGCCCTGGAAAGTCATCACGACCACGACCTATACAAGAAGTACTTTCCTTTCGGAGGTGCCAGCATCTTTACTTTCGAAATCAAAGGCGGACAGGAAGAAGCATGGAAGTTCATTGATGCCCTGCAGATTTTCTCATTGCTGGCCAATGTTGCCGATGTAAAGAGCCTGGTTATACATCCCTATACAACCACTCATTCACAATTGAGTGAGCAGGAACTGGCCGAGCAACACATCACCCCCTCTACCATCCGCCTCTCAATCGGTACTGAGCACATCAATGATATCATTGAAGACTTGGCACAGGCATTGGACAAGATTTAAAGATGAAAAACAGAAGAAGTCTGTCAAATCTCTCAAAAGATTTGGCGGATTTCTTTTATTTTCGTAATTTCGCAGTCACAAACTAAAGTTGATGAGTAATTATATCATTGCAGACAATCAGGAATTGACGGGCTTTGCTTTGCAGAGTCTGCTAAGAAGCGACGAAGACAACGTGGTCTATCATGCCGTGGACAAGGCAGGACTGATACAACTGTTGAAGGAGCACGAAGATGCAGTTGTATTGCTTGACTACACACTGTTCGACTTTGTCGATGAGGATCAGCTCCTGATTATCGCAGAACGTTTCAATAAATCCTATTGGGTTCTCATCAGCGATGAGCTGACACCTCAGCTCATACGACGCATGGTATATTCATCACATCAGTTCTGCGTGGTTTTCAAGGATGGTCCCCTGAGCGAAGTTCGCGATGCGCTACTATCCGCCTCTCACCAGAACCGCTTTATCAGTCAGCGAGCAATGGAAGCCATCATCACACAACAACAAGAAGAGGAGAAACCCGACCTTCTGACAGCTACGGAGACAGAGATCGTGAAAGCTATCGCACAAGGAAAGACCACGAAGGAGATTGCCAACGAGCGCTTCTCAAGCATCCACACCGTTACCACCCATCGCAAGAACATTTTCAGGAAACTGGGAATCAACACTGCACACGAAGTAGTAAAATACGCGCTTCGGGCGGGGCTTATCGACTCGAGCGAATTCTATATCTAAGTCTTTTAAGCCCTTGTCTTCCCTGATAATCAGACAAAAATCAATGCAATCGAGTAGGAGGAAAATGGAGTAGTTTTCCTCCTACTTCATTTTCCGACCTCTCACACCACCGTACGTGCCGTTCGGCATACGGCGGTTCCTAATTTGGATGCCATTCAAGATATGAATCCATCAGGCATGGATAGCCCTGTTTCTTCAAGTTGGCCCTGGAAATGGCAGTATGCAGTATTGGACTATCTGATATACGCCAGTACCCCAGACGCGTGTTGCCCCACATATAGGCTTGGTGCTGCTCAACACCACATTTGATGAGGTTTTCTACCCTCGTCTTGGGCTTTTTCCAAGCCTTCCATATACACGTGCGGATGCGGCGGCGAAGCCACTCGTCGGTCTCTTCAAGGAATCGCTTCATGTTGGCAAGGTGGTAGTACCCCACCCAACCGCGCACATACTCTGACAGCTTCCGCTTCCTCTTGTCATAGCCCCAGCCATTGCTCCGACGTGTCAGGTCTTTCAACGCGGACTTCATCTTCGCCTTTGACTTGGGATGAACACAGAGTTGGCATCTGCCTTTCTGCACGTAGAAGGAATACCCGAGGTAT
>JAILFH010000043.1 GCA_024697645.1 Prevotella sp. | reverse complement strand
TTATGATGTAAATTATTGATTATCAGTTAATTAAACATAATTATAAAGCACCTAAAACGCAACCCAAAAAATTAAGCTATTTATTGCTTGATACAACTATACTCAAACGTACTTTTCAACTAAATTGCAGAAGAACCTTTTTGGTTGACAGTTTTATGCCTTTTTTCTGCAAAGGTTTACAGTCAATTTCCTGTACAAGTTGACAGTGTTCCTGCAAAGGTGACTCATGCTGAAGTTTTTATGGCAATAGATTCAACGGGGGAAAATTGCGCTCGTTCACAAATCGCCTGTATGTGATTTCGCAATTTGTAATCGTTATTTGTTGTTTTAATTTGCATTTTAAGAAAAATATTTACACGATTTTCCATTAAATATATCATGGCAGAAGGGCAATTTTAAGACAAGATTTTGTAAAGAAACATTACCGACTTCCGATGAAATGGGCAATTTTTGAAACCAAAATCTGGAGATTTTTCGGCTTTTTTGACAATTATTTTCCCGAATTTTTCACCAGTTTCTCTCAGAAGCGGAACACCTTTCTTGAAAACATTTGACAAATTATGTGGGCGCAAATTTGAGCCGACATTCATTCTAATTTGCTTTACATTCTCCTGATTTTGTTGACAGGCGTTGTTAAGTTGAATGACATCGCTGTTCAACGGGTTTTGCCCTAATCAATGCCCTTCGGACGTTCAAGGGTGATTGAGGGACGCAATTCAAAAAAACAAGGGGGCTCGGTGTTTGAGCAGGGCATATAACAAATAGGAAAGCGGTTGATGCTTCGCGCACGAACCGCTTTTTTCAGATTAATCTGCTTGCGCAGAAAAAAAACACGTTGTGGTAAATCTTTGGAAAAAATTAATCTGATGGTGCAAAGGTAAGAAATATATTCCATATTTCCAAATTTTTATGTCATTTATGACATTTTAAAATGCGAAAAATACTTAATTTCGAAAATTCACGAAAAAAACATCCACGAGAAGAAGAAGAACTCGTGGATGCTATTTGAAACATGGAATGCGCCCTGCACTTGGAACATTGAAACAGCCCAAATGGCGTTGAAATAGACGCTTACGCCGATGGAACTGCGCGCAGCACTTACTCTATCACTGCTGCCCAACCGCCATTTCGTACAAGATGAATATTGAGCGTGGTAGAGACAGAGACAGACTGCTGGTCCTTATTGTAGTGCATCGCCTGGAAGTCAGCGTTCAGACCATCGCGGAAGGCAGTCAGGTTGTGCTGACCCGCACCGAGGAAGTCGAGATTCAGGGTGAGGTCGCGAGGTTTGTCGTTGGTGATGGCACCAATGAACCACTTCGAGCCCTTGCGCTTCGCAACAACCACATATTCGCCAGCCTTTGCAGCCAGACAGCGGGTCTCATCCCACGTGACCGGTACGCTCGAGATGAAGCGAGTGCAGTCGTCGTTCTGATAATAGAGTGCAGGATTGTCGGCCAACATCTGAACACCACTCTCGAGGATGACGTAGAGCGCCATCTGATAGGCACGCGTTCCCATCGCGCCGCTGTTTGGACGGACGGCGTGATAGCGGTCAGGCTGTATGTTGAACATTCCACCAGGGGTGAAGTCGGCTGCACCCACCGCATTGCGGATGAACGGAATGAAAATCGTGTTCTCGGGTCGGCAGTTTTCCATCTGCTCCAAGCCGCGAACGCCCTCATAACTCAGCAGATTCGGATATTCATACTCAAGACCGGCTGGCGTGAAGGCACCGTGCCAGTCGATGACGATATGATGACGTGCAGCCTCAGCAGTGACCTTCTTGTAGAAATTCGTCATCCACTGGTCGGCGTGGTCCATGAAGTCGACCTTCACCGCCGTAATGCCCCACTGTTCGTAGGTCTCGAAAATCGTGTCGAGATTGTTCCACACAGCCAGCCAGGGGAGCCAGAGAATCAACTTTACGCCTTTCGCATTGCAATACTTGATCAGGTCGGGCAGTCGGAGTTCATCATTCCCGTGGAACGGGTCGCGCGTAGACTTCGCCCAGCCCTCGTCGAGCAGGATGTAGCGAATGCCATACTTCGCCGCAAAATCAGCAAAATAGCAATAGGTATCGTAGTTGCAGCCATAGCGGAAGTTGACGTCCGGTCCATAAGGCGCAGCACCATTCCACCATTCCCACGACACCTGACCAGGATGAATCCAACTGGTGTCGGTCAGCGCGGAGCGACGAGCAAGTTGAGCGGGAATAGTCTGCTCGATGATGCCCTTGCTGTCGGTGACAGCCACCCAGCGCCAAGGCAGTGAGCGGCGGCCAGTGGTGCGGGCGATATAGGGTGCTTCCTCCGTAATCTTCTCACTGCGGTCGCCACTCGGCTCCCACTTCAGGGGCGATTTCGGATAAATCGGCACGAGCGACACTCCGTCGGTGGTGGTCATGAACTGATGCGGATAGTCGTCGACATCGCTTTCGCCAATGAGCAGTTGTGTGTCGTCGGCAGCCGAGAGCAGCACGGGCACTGTTGTCGTCTTGCGGTCAGAGGCAGCCCACTGCGAAACAGGAGCGCTTCGATAGGTCTCCTCGTAACTGGTATTGAAATTCTCGGGGGCCGTCTGATAGTGGGCGACGAACCCCTCCGCAGGCTTCAGGGCGAAATGGTCGTCGTAGACATCGACGCTTCCTTTCCGACTGAGCACGAAGCGATAGGCCACGCCGTTGTTCATCACTCGCAACTGAAATTGACAGCCCGAGCCAACCGAAATGCTCACCTCGTTGTAGTCCTCGTTGATGGTGGAGAACTTCAGGGGAACGACCGGCTTGAAACTGCGCTGCACACGACGCGGAGCGAGGCGCTTGCCGAACGCAGAGAGTTTGTTCTTGCTGGGGAGAGTCTCCTTGCCCAGCGAAATCGAGATGTCGCTCAAGGCATAGACGGGCTTGCCGTTTTGCGTCACCGTATAGCCGAGACTGCCACCAGCGGTGTTGAATTCAACTACGATAGCACCATCGGGAGATGCGACAGTTCCCTTCTGTCCTGCTTGCGGAGCGGGAGCCGCAAAACCCTGAATGCCAAAAAGAACACAGGCTAAGATAAATAATATTTTTCTCATTGTTGGGGAAGTTTGAGGTTACGATTCTTTTACAAACATTTCGGCTTCGCCTACCTTTCGGCTAAAGCCTACTCTTCGTTGCACTACTCTTCGCTTCGCTACTTAGCAGAAGGATTACTTAAGCACTAGGTGCTTGAGCCCATTGAACTTTGGAGCAGCAAGAGCCATCAAGTTTACTTGTTTGGCTGAGACGTGATAAAAGTTGGGGTACTCAACTCTCTTAAACGCCCGAAGGACATTTGAAGAGAACGGAGAGCATTAGCACAGACTACTTGTAGACTTTCACGATGGAGTCGGCGACTTGTTCCATGCTCCACTTGAACGTGGCTTCAGCGCGGTCGGAACCGTCGATGATTCCCATCCAGTAGAAGCAGGCAGCATTGTACTGGCGGCAGAGACGGCTCATGTCGGCTGCTTGTCGTCCAGCCTCAGCCTTCTGTGCTGCTGTGGAATTCTTGTTGATGGTGGTCTCGTTAGCGCCATTGGAACCATATTCGCCGATGATGACCGGATAGCCTTTGGAAATCACATAGTTCTGCAAGCGCTCAAACATCTTCGCAATTTCGTTGTGACAGGCGTCCGTCCACTTGAAGTTGTACTTGTTCACCCAGTCGTAAGGATCGTAGGAGTGAACCTCAACAATAACGTGACCACTTGTTGCCTCAGATGCGGGAATCTGGAGATTACTGAGCGGTTGGTCGCCACTGGCACCGCTATAGGTTGTCACAATGAGATTTCGATACTGGTTGTTTCCTCCCGTAGCACGCACAGCGGCCACGAAGGTCTCTGCCCAACTATTCACAACACTATAGCTACTACTGCTCTTAGGCTGACTCCAGGAATAGTTCTTGTCGAGCATTTCGTTGTAGCCCTCGAAAATAAGTTTGTCGCCATAATCGCGGAAACGGGTAGCTATCTGGGTCCACAACTTCTCGTAACATTCCTTACCCGTGAGATTAGGCCAGCGAGCAGTCTTGTTGTTGTATTTATCGGCATCAGCCACTACCCAGGCATCGTCGTGAGCAGCAGTATCGTGGTGAACATTCAGAATGCAATACATTCCAGCATCGATGACATAATCAACAATCTGCTGAACGCGGTCCATCCATTCCTTATCAACTGTGCCGTCGGCCTGAATATGTTGATACCACGTAACAGGAACACGAACGGCACCGAAACCCTTCTCCTTCAGGGCTTTCATCAGATGGGCATCGGTCAAAGGCTGTCCCCAGGCCATTTCGTACTTATCCGATGTCTGGTGGTCGCCAATCCACGAGCCGTGACTGTCGAGCGTGTTTCCGAGATTCCAGCCTGGTCCCATGTTCAGCACAGCCTGCGAAGCCGACTCATGCTCGTCGCTGGGTTCTGGCTGCTCGTTGGCCTTAGTCGTGAAGGAAAAAGTGGTCTTCTGAGCAGGAATATTCTTCGAGTTCTTCACCAGACCTGCGGGAATGGTCACCGTGACAGATTCGCCCGCACCACAGGTCATTGTGATGTTGAGCGTCTTGCTTACGGCCTTTGCCGAAGTGATGGAGCCCGACGTAGTGGTAATCTGCGTGTAGGACGATTCGGTAAAGATGATGAGTTGGTCGTAGGTGACAGTAATATTGATGTTACCTGGTTCGAGGTCGGTAGAACCATCAGCAGGCGAAATGCTCACCACTGTCGGTACTTCAACGGAGGAAGATCCGCCTTCCTCATTTGGATTTTCGTCGTCGCTACCGCCACAGGCCGTGAAAGAGACGAGCGACAAAAGCGACCAGAAAAGGAAAATATATTTCTTCATTTTGGGTAAGATATTGAGAATTTTTGATTGCATTATTTATCACTACGGAAAGGAACGACGGGCAGTCCGCGCATGTTCTTCAGGTTGCCAATCTGGAACGACTTGAAGCAATAGCGAACGGCAGTGGGAGCCGAGACGCTGTCGGCACTGACGATGATGGTCTTGTTGCTCTCATTCAGACGAGCCTTGGCCGGATGGAACACTCCATCGGCACCAGCGAGTTCGAAGCCCTCAATGCCCTGCCAGGGTGAGAGACCCTCGTCGGCGTAGCGGAAGAACACCTCCACCTCGTTGCCATTCACCTGCATGTGGTCGTACTCAGGCGAGTCGCACTGGACATTCTTCATGCCGTAGGTGCGATTGAGCGCCATATAGGCCAGACGATTGCCCACCTCTCGCTTCTCGGCGGGGTGAATCTGATTGAACTCATAAGGTTCCACAAGGTCGTTCGTGCAGACAACTCCACTGTTTCCGATGAGTTCTGCAGCACGATGCTGACACTCGCGGAAGATAGGCGAAGAAAGCCAGTCGCCATAGCCTCCCCAGGGAGCAATCTCAACGAGATAGAACGGCATTGACTCAACTGTGCCACCAAACTCCTGACGCCAGAGATTCGCCATCGTCTTCAGACGCTCGGGATAGGTGTCGTCCTTGCCCACATTCGACTCACCCTGATACCATAGGAAGCCCTTCACCGAATAGTGGCGCAGGGGATGAAGCATACCGTTGTACATGATGCAAGGGGTGTAATAATGCCACCAAGAGCCGTTCCAGCCTTCCTTCTGCTCTTTGGCAATGTCGATGTCGGAATAGCCGGAGACGATGCTTTCAGGCAGCCAGCCCTCAACCTTCGAACCTCCCCAGGCACAGGCAATCACGCCAACGGGAATGTCGAGCGCGCGCTGGAGCATCGCGGCGAAGAACCAAGCCGTAGCGCTGAACGAAGGAGCAGTCTCGGGCGAAGGCACCAGCCACTTGCCGGGAGCCTCCTCGACGGGTTTCGTCTGACCATTCTGCTTAATCGGGGCAACACGCACATAGCGATATTCCGAAGCGGTGGCGATGATTTCGTTGTTGCCCTTCACGGGGCAGTTCCAGAATCCGCCGAGCGGCATCTCCATATTCGACTGTCCTGAGCAAAACCACACCTCTCCTATCAACACGCGCGAGAGCACTACCTTGTCGGCCGACTTGCCCTTCTTACCACTACCTTCCTCGATGACGATGGTCTGAAAGTCCTTCGAGGCGGCAGGGGTCTTCACTGCCAGCAGCCACCTGCCTTCGCTGTCGGCCTGCGTCGAGAACTTCTCGCTAGTCCAGGATGCGGTGACGGTAATCGCAGAATTCGGAGTAGCCTTTCCCCACAGACGGGCATCGGTCTGCTGCTGAAGCACCATATCGTCGCCTACAATCTCGGGCAACTCAATCTTTGCCAATACTGCCGACGGCAGCAAAATGGCCATAACGAAAATGATTAGTTTTTTCATCATATTATTGTTTATTTGTTTCTAAGTCGTTTGAAAGATTCTGAATGTGTTGATGTGGTTTGCGGTCGGAGCGACCAGACGCTGCAAGAAAGACCTGTAGAAGCCGATGCCTACACAATCACCTTCGTCTTGCAGTACTTCTCGCGAAACTCTGTGGGGCTGCAGTCCTTACGCTTCTTGAAGAGACGATTGAAATTGCTAAGAGTGTTGAAGCCGCAACTGTAGCAAATCTCGGCCACCGAGTCGGAGGTGTCGATAAGCATTCGGGCAGCATAGCCGAGACGGAGGTCGACGATGTACTCATTGAGCGTCTTGCCCGTGTGGAGTTTGAAGAAACGGCTGAAAGCACTGGGCGTCATTCCCACCATATCGCTCAACATCGGCAGTCGCAGTTCGTCCATATAGTGGTTCTCGATGTAACTCTTCACCTTCAGGATGCGTCGGGAGTCGCTGCCCACCTCCACCTTCGCAAACGAAGTAGAGGCAAGTTCGCGGGCGTCGGAGAATTTCGACAACTCATAGAGGATGTTGAAGAGTTCCTGCGTTGCATAGAAGCCTTCTGTAATCTTCGAAAGGTTAACGATGCGGGGATAGACGGTCATGATGGCCGACATCGGGAACGCGAGACCACGCTTCGCGCGCACCATCATGTCGTAGATGGAGCGATAGGGATTCGTACGGAACGCCGTATGCTCGTCCTCGAAGAAAATGTAGAACTGAATCGTGACCTCATGAATATCGTCGCTGGTGCAATGGGCTTGCTCCCATCCGTGCTCGAGGTCGGGACTGGTGATGAGCACGAGGTCGTAGTCGCCGATGACCTCGCTGGAGTCGCCTACAACACGCTGACATCCCTTCGCGTTCTCCACAAAGTTGAGTTCCATCATCTCGTGATGATGAATCGGATAGGTGAACTCCTTCTTGTGTCGGTCGGCCACATACATGAAATCATGGTCGTTAAGCGGAGTTATCTCATGCAAAACTTTCGATTCCATCGTTCCTTGCAGGTTTCTAGTTTGAAAATCACTGCAAAGATAACGATTAAAATCGGACTTTAAGCATATTTGTCACGTTTTTTTCGTGCAAATAAACTGAATTGAATCCAAAAGGAACGTCTCGGGTTTCCTTAGGTTCCTCCAATAGATTCTTTGAATCCTACATCAGCAGGTTTCCAATCTGGAACACTGCGGCCGAGACGACCCACGCAAGCAAGGTGGTGTAGACTGCTGAGAAGATGCCCCATCGCCAAGAGCCAGTTTCGTTCTTGATGGCAACCACCGTAGCCAGACAGGGGAAGTAGAGCAAGACGAACAGCAGGTAGCAATAGGCTGCGAGCGGAGTAATGCCTTCGGCGGCCATGAGTTGATGCAGTCGGGTGTATTTCGATGTGTCGTCGCTGAAGGAATCGTCGTCGGCAAACGAGTCGTCGCCCGAATAGAGCACGCCGATGGTCGAAGCCACGATTTCCTTCGCACCGAGTCCAGCCACGAGGCTCACGTCGAGTTTCCAGTTGAAGCCCTGCGGTTCGAACACGGGCTCGATGGCCTTACCCATGTGGCCAATGATGCTCTGTTCCTGTTGCTGCTGAGTCGTAAGCGCATCGTTGTGCGGGAAGTAGCCCAGCGCCCAGACGATGATTGAAGCCACGAGGATGATTCCTCCCATCTTCTTCAGGTATTCCTTACCCTTCTCCCAAGTATGACGACCAATGGCCTTCGCCGTTGGCATACGATAAGGCGGCAGTTCCATCACGAACGGCGTGTCTTCGCCCTTGATGACAAACTGCGAGAAGATGCGACTCACGATGACTGCGACGAGAATGCCGACGGCATAGAGCGAAATCATCACCAAAGAACGATATTGAAGCGCGAAGAATGTGCCCGTAATCATAATGTAGATGGGCAGACGAGCCGAACACGACATGAACGGCAGAATCATCATCGTGATGAGTCGCGAGCGGCGGCTCTCGATGGTTCTTGTCGCCATCACTGCGGGCACATTGCAGCCGAAGCCCATGATGAGCGGGATGAACGACTTGCCGTGAAGTCCCATCTTGTGCATCAGGCGGTCCATGATGAATGCGGCGCGGGCCATATAGCCTGAATCCTCCATCAGCGAGATGAAGAAATAGAGTATCAGAATCTGCGGCAGGAAGACAATCACAGAGCCGACACCGCCTATCACGCCGTCGACAATCATATCCTTCAGAGGACCGTCGGGCAGAGTTCGTCCGACGAGGTCGCCGAGCCATTCGACGCCCATCTCAATCCAGTCCATAGGATATTGTCCGAGGACGAACGTGATGTCGAACATCAGGAACAGGATGAGGAAGAAAATCGGGAATCCCAGCCAGCGATTGGAGAGCACGCTGTCGATGAGATGAGTGTTGCGATAGGTGTCTTCCTTCGTTCCCGTCTGGAAATTGGCTTCGGTCAGCGCACCATTGATAAAACCATACTTGGCGTCCATAATCGCCGTCTCAGAATCGGTGTTGGTCTCTTCCAGCACGCGAGCAGCAGCCCGGTCGCGGAGTTTCCGCCAGTCTTGTCCCTGAGGCGTGATCCCGTCGACAAGTTCCTCCATATTCTTGTCGCCCTCGAGCAACTTGATTGCGACGTAACGAGTACTGAGCGAAGGCGACAACTTGGAGGTCGACTCGGATTCTCTCAGGAAATGCTGGAGTTGACGTATACCGTCTTCAATTTCGTGGCCGTAGTTGATATGGATGTGGCGCGCCTGCTGGTTCGTTCCCTCATAAACCTGAATGACGGCTCGGAAGAGTTCCTTCACGCCTGTTCCGTTCTTGAACGACGTGGGGACCAGTGGCATTCCGAACAGCGTGCTGAGCACGTCGAAGTCGACCAGATCGCCGCGACGCTCAAACTCGTCGTACATGTTCAACGCTCCGACCATACGAATATCCATATCGACCAACTGAGTCGTCAGATAGAGATTTCGCTCGAGATTCGACGCGTCGATGATATTGATTACCACATCGGGCATCTTCTCCGTAAGATGCTGACGGACATAGAGTTCCTCAGGCGAATAGCAAGAAAGCGAATAGGTTCCGGGAAGGTCGACAAGATTGAACTCATAGCCGAAGAAACTGGCACGAGCCTCAGTCGCATCGACGGTGACTCCTGAATAGTTTCCCACACGGGCATGGGCTCCGCTCGCATAGTTGAACAGCGACGTCTTGCCGCAGTTCGGATTTCCGACCAATGCGACATTGATGGTGCGGCGTTTCTCGAAGGCCGCGTGCTGAAGGTAGTCGTCCTGATGTTCCTCACGAGAGAAGTGACGGGAGAACTCCAATGGAGTCTCAGCAGTGGAGTCAGCCTGCGCCTTCTGCTCCGAAAGGTAGGCCTCCTCGGTGATAACCTCAATCAGTTCGGCTTCCTGTCGGCGCAACGACACCTCATAGCCCATTATCTTATACTTCACAGGGTCCTGCAAGGGGGCATTCAAGAGTACCTCCACCGTCTGACCTTTCACAAAACCCATCTCGATGATGCGCTTGCGAAATCCACCGTGGCCCATCACCTTGACAATGACGGCTTGCTCACCTGTCTTCAGTTCCGATAGTTTCATTTCACTTGCTAATATGATTGTAACTGCAAAGTTACTGCTATTTCGGCAGAAAACCGCCAACGAACTCCCTTTTTCGCACAAAAATACCTAAAAAAGGGGATGATGACGGCTCAATTTTCGGAATTATTAATACCTAATTGATGTTCTCGAGCATCTCTACTTCCACGATGCGGAGTTCGCTCTTGGTGTCGCCTCCGTTCTTCGCCTTGAAGAGATCGAGTTCACCGGCAGCAGGTTCAGCCACCTCGACAATTCCACCGAAAGCGTCCTTATCCTTACCCGCTCCTCGCAGACGGATGGTGATTTCCTTCGCTGCAACGGGTTTCAGGGCAAGCCGCAGATAACCCAGCGAGCGGTCGGTGTCGCCGTTCCACACGAGTTTGCCGTCGGCATAGACTTCCATCGGATAACTGCGAAGTCGCCAACCCGTGAGTTTGATGCTGAGCGTGCTAATCGTTGCGCGGCGCGCCAGTTTGTAAGTAATCCAAGCCGTAGAGAGTCGGCCGTCGTTCTTCCATTCGGAAAGTTCGTTGTCGTCGTAACTCAGTTGTGCCTGTTCGGCATTCACTCCTGCTTTGGCCGAAACGATGGGAACGGCAGCCATATGCTCCGAATAGGACGGAGTCAGCGGAGTCTCGCCACGATCGAGGCGACAAGGAAGCGTGAGAGCGGGCAGCGAGGTGCTGACATCAATGGGACTGGTGGTCCAGTCGGCCTGAGCGAGTCGAACACCATCGGCACAAACCGAAAGCGAGACATCGCCCGCATTGGGCGTAGAGCGAACCAACACGCGACAAACGCCACACTCAAGAGGCAACGACATTGCACCTACGTAGTTATCAGAGATGTTCTTCGTGGCAGCCGCATCGAGAAGACCTTCGCGGGAACTGTTGTCGGCGCGCTGCAGACTCGCATTGTCGCGCGATCCGATTCCACCAATCCACTGGCCCTCACCCCAAAGTTGGAAGTGCAGTAGGCGGTCGTCGAGTGGACAGCGGCGACCTTCGCGGTCGACAACCTCAACCTCTACCAACATCATATCAGCCCCGTCGGCCTTCATTCCCTCGGGATTGGCAATCGTCTTCATGCGCAAGGCAAAAGGCTCGCCAGCCGTCTCGATAGCATAGCGGGAACTGACCACAGGAGCCGCCGAGCCTGCAGTCTGATAGCCCACAGCCTCCAGACGACCCGGTTCGAAGGCAACATTGTCGAAGGTGAACAAATAGTGATAGTCGCGACGACCCTTGCCCAACGACTTCCCGTTCAGGAACAATTCCACTTCGTCGGCAGTCGATACGACATAGACTGGTTTCTTCGTATTCTCGGGATAGTTCCAATGGCCAACGATATACGTTGCGGGAGCCTCATCGTCGACCCAGCCGCTCCACATCACCTGATGGGCAAAGAACGCGTCCTTCGGAATTCGCATTGCGTCGGTGACTCCGCTCATACGATAATTGGACTCTCCGCGATGATGGGTGTTGGTGTCGCTGAACACAATCTTCACGCCGCCCGAACTCACGCGAGTTCCCGTTCCGGGACGCTCGAGCCAATAGTCGTACCAGCGGCGAACCATCTCAACGGCGAAAGCATCCATATTGTGGTTGTAGTCGGGAGCGGGTTTGCCCCGATAGAGCGGACCTGCGCCCTCCTTGTGATAAGGATAACTGTAACTGTCCCAATACTTGCGAAGACCTTCGTCGCGGCAATATTCCATCGCCCACATCGGATGTTTCTTCGACTTGTTGATATAGAGCATCTCGCCGCCATATTCAGCCTCGTCGATATCGAGCATCTCACGCGAACCGACAGCCCGACCGCCATAGGGATCGTAGAGGTCGCGAATGGCCTTCATCTCCAACATGTGCTCACGGCTGATTGACTCGTTGCCGCTTTCGTAGAACAAGATAGAGGGATTGTTTCGATTATAGATGATTGCGTCGCGCATCAGTTCCGTTCGCTGAGCCCAGCGAGCACCTTCCACATCCTTCTCAGCGTCGCCAGCGGGCATTGCCTGAATCAATCCAACGCGGTCGCACGACTCCACATCCTGCTTCCAGGGGGTCACATGCATCCATCTGATTGCGTTTCCGCCCGACTCTACCACCAAAGCGTTTGAATAGTCGCTGAGCCAAGCGGGAACGGAGATGCCGACTCCGGGCCATTCGTTCGACGTGCGCTGAGCATAGCCGTGAATCATCAGAACGCGGTCGTTCAACCAGATTTTGCCTTCGCCAAATCGGGTCTTCCTGAATCCCGTTCGAGTCAGGACCACATCTTCACATTCCAGTTGACCTTGCAGCGAAGTCTCGATGGTATAGAGATAGCCGTAGCCCCACGACCAGAAATGCAGACTGCCGAGATTTCTCTGTGCTTTCAGAACAGCCGTTTCGCCGGGCTTCAACATGGACTCTTCGCCAGAGAATCGCGCAACTTCCTTTCCCTCAGCGTCTTTCACGACAACGCTCAATGCAACTCGCTGTGTTTGGTCGCTCTCGTTCTTCACTTCCGACTCAGCATGAATGGTAGCACTCTTTCCCGCAATGTCGAAATCCGTAGCATAGATATAGGTACCCGTAGTTCCGAGATTGCTGAAGAGGGGCAGTGTCTGATAGACGCGTCCCGTCTTGTGGAGATAGACGTTCTTCGGAATTCCACCATAGTTGGCGTTGAAATTGCGGTCGTTCCACTGATATCTGCTATCATGCTTTCGCGAACGATATTGCCAACTGTTGTCGCAACGCACGGCGAGTACGTTCTCACCTTCCTGCAGATAGGGCGTCAGATCGAAACCGCAAGCCATCACGCCGTTCTCGCTAAAGCCCAGATGATGACCGTTCAGATAGAAGTCGGCTCCCTGACGGACTCCCTCAAACTCGATGAACACCTTACTCCGAAGTTCTTCGGCAGCCAGACTGAAGTGCTTACGATACCAACTGATCGTATCGGTGAGGTCGACAATATCCTTGCGGAAAGCCTCGTCGCCGTTGAAGGCGTAAGGCAACGTGACGTGTCGCCAGTCGTCATCAGCGAAATCGGGCGTATCGGCTCCTTTCAGATCGCCGACACAAAGCAGCCAGTCGGCGTTGAAATTAAGTTTCTGACGGTCGGCAGCCTTCACTGTAGCGCCCAGGAAAAGCACCACTACGAAGAAGGCAATTCGGAGGTAAAGATTTTTTTTCATCGGAAATATTTTAAATTCATCTACAAAAATAATACATTTTCCCGATATTTTCGTATATTTGCATCTGAAAAATCAAAAAACTAACTGACAAATGAAAAAGATTTCCCTGAATCTGCTGACATTGCTCGTCCTGATGGCGTTTCTGCCACTGACGGCAACAGCACAATCAGCATCGCCATCTTCCGACGAAGTACTCTCCACATTGCAGAAAGCCAATGACTATTTTATGGCAAAATGGGAAGACCCGACGGTTGCCACATTTGTAAAGAAACTTCGCCCCAGTTCGCTGTGGACGAGAGCGGTCTATTACGAAGGTCTGATGGCGCTCTACGAGATTGACCCGCAGACTCGCTACGCTGACTATGTCGACCGCTGGGCTTCGTTCCATAAGTGGACTCCGCGCGACGGAATCACGACGTGTGATGCCGACAACCAATGCTGTTCGCAGATTTATCTGGAACGGTTCCGCCAAGTAGGCGGCAACGAGAAACTGACGCCCACGAAGCAGAATCTCGACCATCAGATGCAGACGCCGAACAAGAAGCCTCTGCCGAAGAACAAATGGAAGAATGATGCTCAGACTTCTGACGGCGAACTCTATGGCTGGTGGACTTGGATTGATGCTATTCAGATGGCAATGCCCGTCTATGCTCAGATGACCGCTATCACGGGCGAAGGAAAGTACTTGGAACACGGAATGAAGATGTACATCTGGAGTCGCGACACGCTGGCTGGCAGCCTCTTCAACGAGAAGGAAGGCCTGTGGTGGCGAGATGCCGACTACGTGCCTCCCTATCGCGAACCCGATGGTCAGCAGTGCTACTGGAGTCGCGGCAACGGCTGGGTCTATGCTGCGCTTGTGCGCGTGCTACAGGAGATGAACACGATGAAACTTTACAAAGCCTCGAAGCGCTACTACAAGTTGCTGAAGAAGGATTTTATCGCGATGAGCAAGGCATTGATGAACTGTCAGCGCAGCGACGGACTCTGGAATGTGAGTCTCGTCAGCGACAACTATGCAGGCAAGGAACTCACGGGCACGGGACTGTTCCTCTATGGTATGAGTTGGGGCATCAACAACGGATTGTTGCCCGCAAAGAAATATCGTGCTGCCTGCGATCGTGCTTGGCTGGGAATGCAGAAGGACTGCGTTCATGCCGACGGTTTCCTCGGCTGGGTGCAGGGAACGGGCAAGGATCCATCTGCAGGTCAGCCTCTCTCCTACACGAAGGTTCCCGATTTCGAAGACTTCGGAACGGGTTGCTTCCTGCTGGGTGGCGCAGAGTACTATAAACTCCTGAAAAGCGGAAAATAGAACTCGTGAAAAGTGGGAATAAAACTTCTGAAAAGCGGAAAACAAGAGACTTCAACAAAATCTAAACATACGTTATGAATAACAAAATTTGGTGCTTACTACTAAGCATTTACTCGTTCTTACCAGTATGTGCACAGCGCACAGTGACGGACCTGAATTTCGGTTGGCGATTCCATCTTGGAGACGCTGAGAATGCCGAAGCCGTTGCCTTCGACGACAGCAATTGGCGCAAAATCGACGTGCCTCACGACTTCCAGATTGAGCAGCCGTGGGTTTCACCTGATGCCTCTGAGCGTCCCGACAATACTGATGTTGCCGCCAACATCAGGAGCCGCCTTTCGAGTCGTGCCTTCAAGGAGATGGGACGCGGCTGGTATCGTCTGCATCTGACTCCCGACGCAAGTCTTCGCGACAAGCGGCTGGTGTTGCAGTTCGACGGAATCATGATGACGGGCGACGTCTATCTGAACGGCAAGCGCATCGGTGGAACGGATTATGGCTATGTGGGATTCGAGATTGACGTGACGAATGCCATCAACTGGGAACAGGAGAACATTCTGGCAGTGATGGCTGACACGCGCGACCCGCTGAACTCACGCTGGTACACGGGCGGCGGTCTGTTCCGCAGCGTCAGACTCATTGCTACCGACAAGGAACTCTTCTTCGAGCGTCATCCGCTTCGCATCACGACTCGCGACAACAAGTTCGTGAATATCAGTGCTGAGTTCACGACCCGGGGCAGACAGCGCGAAGCCAAGATGGTGGTAAGCATCGACGACCCCAATGGACAGACAGTCTATCACGACACCGTTCCCGTGAGCCGCACGACCCCATCGCGAACAACGGAGTTTCCTCTGCCCGAGATTGCAATTCCCAATGCCCAACTCTGGAACCTCGATACGCCTAATCTCTACACTGCAAAGATTGAGATTCTGCGCACCGATGGAACCGTAGCCGATGCGGTCTGCGACCGATTCGGAATCCGCACGATTGAGATAGGTCCTGCATTCGGAATGAAACTCAATGGCAAGAAGGTTCTGCTGCAGGGTATGGCCAATCACCACTCGCTGGGCGCACTGGGCGCTGCAGCCTATCCTCGTGCCATCGAGAAACGACTGAAGTTGCTGAAGCAGTTCGGCGTGAATCACATCCGTACGTCGCACAATCCCTACAGCCGTGAGTTCATCGAACTTTGCGACGAGTGTGGCATCCTCGTTGTCGACGAACTTTACGACAAATGGACACAGCAGCATACTGGTGGCCGCATTCCTTTCGAACAGTTGTGGCAACAGGATGTTGTGGAATGGGTGAAGCGCGACCGCAATTCTCCCTCGGTGGTGCTCTGGAGTTTTGGCAACGAACTGCAGCAGGATCCGAATCAGCCGTTCAACGACTTCGGTGTGACGATGTATAAACTGATGAAGACACTTCTCAACCGCTACGACTCCACTCGTCTGACGACTGTTGCAATGCACCCACGCTACCGCAATTGGCAAACAGACTCGCTGCCTTGTGAACTGGCAAAGGCAACCGACATTCAGGCCTATAACTATCGCTATATGTACTTCCCGGGCGACGGAGCCAAGTTCCCGTGGATGACCTTCTATCAGAGTGAAGCATCGGTGGCCGCTATGGGACCGAATTTCTTCGAGATGGAACTCGACAAGGTGATTGGACTTGCCTACTGGGGCGGAATCGACTATCTCGGCGAGTCGCAGGGCTGGCCCAACAAAGGCTGGGCGAACGGCGTCTTCGACATTTCGCTCGAACCCAAGCCCAGAGCCTATCTGATGAAGAGTATGTTCTTAGAAGACGAACCGCTGGTCCACATCGCCATTATCGACAAGAGGGGCAATCAGATGTGGAATGGCATACAGACGGGAACCGACGGAATGAGCGAACATTGGAACCGAACGGCTGGTGAGCGCTTGCAACTTTTGACTTACACGAACGCCGATGAAGTGGAACTGTTCGTCAATGGGCGCAGTATAGGCCGTCAGGAAAATCCCAAGAACAACCCTAAAGCCCGCAATCAGATCAGATGGAACGACGTAGAGTATCAGCCCGGAAAGATTGAGGCTGTTGCCAGAACGAACGGACAGATTGTTGCCCGACATAAGATTGAGACTACTGGTAAAGCTGTTCGCCTGATTGCAGAACCCGACAACAGCAACTGGAAGGCCGACGGAATCGACCTACAGCACATTCGCATTACGGCTGTCGACAGCAAAGGCCGCCGCGTTTGGAACGCACAGGACAACCTCACGTTCAGTCTGCAAGGCGACGCGAGAATCGCAGCAGTCAGCAATGGCGATATTGCATCCGACGAACTCAACGTTCAGGATCATATTCACCTATGGAACGGTCAGGCTCTCGTGATTCTGAGAGCAGGCCAGCAGCCTTCGAAAATTACTCTCACCACAAAGTCCGACCAACTGAAGGCTGCGAAGACGGTGATGAGCACGAAGTAGGACTATTGTGAACGATTGACAATCGTTCAAACTCGACGGTTGTACAAAGCAATGCTTTAGACCTTAGAGAGGATATCTCTGTAAAGCAAAGAGGATACCTCTGTAAAGTAGAGAGGATATCTCTGTAAAGTAGAGAGGATAACTATCTATGGGCCAGAGCATTGCTTTGCTTGGTCAAAGGGATTGCTCCGCTTGGTCAAAGGGATTGCTTCGCTTATTCGAAGGGATTGCTCCACAAATTCTAAGGCATTACGCTGTTTACGACGGCGCGATGCTTTCTTTTTTCTTTACTTTTGACCTTAAAACTAGTCTCAAGAGCCCTCATTCTGCCTTATTTATCTTTAAAAAATAGACAAATTGACCATTGGGAAAGTGAAAATAAGCAATATATGGCTCAAAAACGGCCTATTCTTGTAAAGAATATTTACTTTCTCACATTTTTAATTATAATTTAGGTCGCTATACATTTAAAAATTGCAAAGAAATGAGGAGTTTTTTTGCTCGTCTCAATTATTTACGTATATTTGCAGTCGTTATCGACAAAAAATAGGCATGCTATACATCGTACCGACCCCAGTTGGGAACATGGAGGACATGACGCTGCGAGCCATTCGCATACTGAAAGAAGCCGACTTGGTACTCGCTGAGGATACCCGCACATCGGGCATTCTGCTGAAACATTTCGACATTCAGAATCGTCTTATGTCGCACCATAAATTCAACGAGCACGGTACCACTGCCTCTATTGTGGAACGTCTGAAAGCAGGACAAACGATTGCCCTCATCAGTGATGCTGGTACGCCCGGCATTAGCGACCCGGGGTTCTTCCTTGCTCGCGAGGCCATCGCTGCCGGCATTGAAGTGCAGACCCTCCCAGGAGCAACGGCTTGCATTCCGGCACTTGTCTCGTCGGGGTTGCCTTGCGACCGCTTCTGTTTTGAAGGATTTCTGCCGCAGAAGAAAGGCAGACAGACCCATCTGGAATCGCTGCGAGAGGAGACCCGAACGATGGTGTTCTATGAATCGCCCTATCGAGTGGTGAAGACTCTGCAGCAATTTGCAACTATCTTCGGCGACGACCGCAAGGCCAGCGTCTGCCGGGAAATCTCTAAGGTGCATGAAGAGAGCAAAAGAGGAACTCTTGCAGAACTCATTGCCCACTTCACCGAAAAGGCTCCTAAAGGAGAAATTGTTATCGTAGTAGCAGGAAAAAACATCAAAAAAGAAAAAATATGAAGAAACTATTTTTTGTGGCCGCAGCATTCATCATGCTCGCCGTCACTGGTTGTCAGCAAGAAAAGAGAACCGCTCCGTTGGCAGACACCACTCAGCGCGACTCGTTGCAGAAGATCATTGATCAGAAAGACAATGAGATTAACGACATGATGTCAACACTGAACCAGATTCAGGAAGGTTTCCGTGAGATTACTCAGGCTGAGAATCGCGTGAGCATCGTCAAAGACGGTGAGCGCACCGACAAGGCTCAGCAGATTCGTGAGAACATCCAGTTCATCTCGAACACGATGAAGCACAACCGCGAACTCATCGCCAAACTGCGTCAGCAGGTGAGAGAGAGTTCCGTGAAGGGCGACGCTCTGAAAACAACCATCGACGAACTCGTGAAGCAACTTGAGGAAAAGGATCAGCAATTGCAGCAACTGCGTGCTGAACTCGATTCAAAGGATATTCACATCTCTGAACTCGATGAGACCATCAACAACCTGAACACTCACGTTGAGGACCTCTCTAACGAGAGCAAGCAGAAGAGCCAGACTATCAGCAGTCAAGACAAGCAACTCAACACCGCATGGTTTGTGTTCGGCACGAAGAAGGAACTGAAGGAGCAGCACATCATCGAAGGCAATCGCGTTCTTCAGTCGAACTTCAACAACAGTTACTTCACCAAGATTGATATCCGCGTTGAAAAGGAAATCAAACTCTACTCGAAGTCAGCCAAGGTGCTCACGATGCACCCATCAAGCAGTTACACCCTGCAGCAAGATGCTAACAAGCAGTATGTTCTGCGCATCAATAATCCCCAGTTGTTCTGGTCGACAAGCAAATACCTTGTTGTTCTCGTGAAGTAAATTCTGAGGAAAACAGATAATAACAAGTGAGAGGACGAACGTCTGTGCCAAATTCGTTTGATGGCCGTAAGACATTCGTCCTCTCATTATTTTGTTAAGTCAATCAGGACAGAATTTTCCAATTTGATTTAGAAGGCTTGGAAATATAGGCTAACTAGGCTATCTAGGCTATTTAATTTACCTAGTCTACCTAGTCCATCTAGTCTACCTAGTCTATCTGAGCATCTAGACTCCAGACTATCTCGCTGCCTAAGAAAGCCCAAACGACTTCCGTCTCTTTTCTAAAAACTTCTACCTTTTCTTCTTGAAGAAGCGCTGCATCATCTCGCGGCTCTCTTCCTCCAGCACGCCCTCCTTCACCTCACATTTCGGATGAAGAACATTAGGAGCAAACCGACGATAGCCCCGCTTTTCATCGGGAGCACCGAACACAACTCGACTCACCTGTGCCCAACCTAATGCTCCGGCACACATCGGACAAGGCTCCACATTCACATAGAGCGTGCAACCCTGCAGATACTTGCCACCCAGTTGATTGGCAGCAGACGTAATCGCCTGCATCTCTGCGTGAGCAGTCACGTCGGTCAGCGTTTCCGTAAGGTTGTGAGCGCGTGCAATCACCCGATTGCCGAACGCAATCACAGCACCTATCGGAACCTCGTCGGCACGTTCGGCGGCTTCAGCCTCAGCAAGTGCGAGTTTCATCATGCGCTCGTCTTGTTTTTGTTGTTCTTCCTGTGTCATACTGCAAAAGTACACATTTATTTTTGAGGTATCAAATAATTTATGTATTTTTGCAATGAAAATAAGAAAATCTACGACTGATGGCACAACATAACGAAACGGGACACTGGGGCGAAGAAATGGCGGCCGACTTCCTGCGGTCAAAGGGCTACACCATTCGCGACATGAACTGGCGACTGGGACATCGCGACATTGACGTCGTCGCCCTGACTCCCGATATGCGAACCGTCGTGTTCGTAGAAGTGAAAACGCGTACTGACGACATCGTCAACGCTCCCGACCAAGCGATTGACACGAAGAAAATCATCAATCTGGGGTATGCTGCCAACAGTTATATCAAGCAGAATCAGATTATGCTCGACGTGCGTTTCGACATCATCACCATCGTAGGTGCTCCCGACAGTGGGGCGATACCTCGCATTGAGCACTGGGAAGAAGCATTCAACCCGATGCTCGCCTTTTAACTTCAGCCAAGCAACAATGGAAGCCAAACTCATACATCTCGACGAAGTGGACTCCACCAATCGCTATCTGCGCGACTATCAGCCAGCAGAGGGTGAGTTGGCGACTATTTGTGTTGCCGACTTTCAGACTGCAGGACGAGGCTGCGGCACGAACCGTTGGGAGTCTGAGCGCGGTCAGAATCTGCTTTGCTCCCTGCTCATTCACCCTAACGACATTCCTGCCGCTCAGCAATTCCACATCTCGATGGCCATTGCGCTTGCCATCTGTGATGCGTTGAACGAGTTCGGGGTGAAGGAACTCAGTGTGAAATGGCCCAACGACATCTACTGGCGCGACCGAAAACTCTGCGGCATTCTCATCGAGAACACGCTGGCAGGAAGCATCATCCGCAATAGCATCATCGGGATAGGGCTCAACGTGAACCAGCGCGAATTCCATAGCGATGCGCCCAACCCCGTTTCGCTTCGCCAGATTCTTGGTCACGACGCCGACCCTATGGAAATTCTTCACGCCATCACGCGCCACCTGAATATTTCGCCTTGCTCTATCGATTTCACCCGTCTGTGCTACAACGCCAAACTCTATTGGCGCGACGGAAAACTTCACCCCTTCCGCGACGCACAGGGACCATTTATGGCCGAAATCGAGGAAGTCACAAACGATGGAACCCTCTTCTTACGACGAGACGACGAGAAAGGTCTCACGTCCTACGCGTTTAAAGAGGTGGAACATGAAATTACGAAACAACTTTAAATACAACAACACTTATGGCAAGATTCAAAAGAATTCTACTCAAACTCAGCGGTGAGAGTCTCGCTGCTGGAACAGGTTTCGGCATTGACACTCAGCGTCTCTCGGAGTACGCTCAGCAGATTAAGGAAATCCACGAGATGGGCGTCGAAATCGGTATCGTCATTGGCGGTGGTAACATCTTCCGCGGTCTCAGCGGCTCGAAGAAGGGCTTCGACCGAGTGAAGGGCGACCAGATGGGCATGATGGCAACAGTCATCAACTCACTGGCTCTCTCCTCTGGTCTCGATGCAGCCGGCGTTCCCAATCAAGTCTTCACGGCAATCCGCATGGAACCCGTGGGCGAGTTCTACACCAAGTGGCGCGCTATCGACGCAATGAAGGCTGGTAAGGTCTGCATCTTCTCCGCAGGTACAGGTTCACCCTATTTCACCACAGACACAGGCTCTTCGCTGCGCGGTGTGGAGATTGAGGCCGACGTGATGCTTAAGGGAACACGCGTGGATGGTGTCTATACGGCCGACCCCGAGAAAGATCCGACAGCCACGAAGTTCACCGACATCACCTACGACGAAGTGCTCGCCCGCAACCTGAAGGTGATGGACCTCTCGGCTATCTGCATGTGCAAGGACAATAACCTTCCCATCTATGTCTTCAATATGGACATTGTTGGCAACCTCCGCAAAGTGATGGAAGGCGAGGAGATTGGCACATTGGTGCACAGTTAAGCAAATTGCATTTAATAACGCAATGAAACAAAAGAATCGGTCGAGAGTTTTCTTGACCGATTCTTCTTATTGGGTACTTACTGAAAAGTTCGAAAAAACTTCTGGGATTATTCGAAATAGAACGTCAGCGAAATCATCTTCGACGTTGCTTTCGAAATGCTATTGGCAAATATGCGAAGGTTTTCGTCACGAAGATGGTCCACGTGGTCATGGTCCAGACAGTCGGTCAGACCAAACATGAACTTCAGTTCAGGACGCAACTTAAAGAAAGGCATGTAGAAATCGCATCCTGCACCAATCTCGAAATACAGATCATAGCGCTTTAGTTTCAGAATGTCGCTCTCGCTACCCGAAAGATTGATGACTGGATTCACACCCGCCAGGAAATAGGGACGGACATTACCGTTGCGCTTCGATGCGGCAATCAGGTCGAGCGCACAGGTGATATAGGCTGTCTTGATGTTCTGCACTTGCTCGTTGCGAATCACGTCAGAGGCAGGAATCTCCTCGCCCGTCTCTTCATCAATGATGGTACTGCTCTTGGTCGGAGTGAAATCGTGAAACGTCACGTGGCGCACGCCGAAATACATGGCGGGCGCTACACGGAACTGGAAATGTTCACTCAGTCGGAATTCACCCAGCACACCCACCTGAAAGCCACTGTCCCATCGGTCCTGGTCGCAGGTAATCAGACGAGTCGTCTCCGTTCCGTCCTCAGCAACGATGACCTGCGGACCCACATTCATCAGGTCCAAGTCCTGCATATGAGTACCGACGAAAAGTCCAAAGTGGAACGGGCGCAAATCAGTATAGGGACGATTCTGAACCGTCCGACTCATCTGCGCACACACCACTGAAACAGGCATGAGCAACGTGAAAATCAGAAAAATTGCTTTCTTCATTTAAACTATTAACGCAAAATTCGTCATATTATTGCATAAAGGATAGTAATAATGTTAAAAAATGTAGAAACAAAAATTTTTTCCTAACCATTTTTAGGTATATATGAATTAAAAATGTATCTTTGCAGCATAAAAAGTAGGTATTTCGATAATATCAACAACAAACGATTATACAAAAACCTTAAAAGAAAAGAATTATGGCATACGTAATTGGAGAAGACTGCATTGCTTGCGGTACATGTATTGGCGAGTGCCCCGTAGAGGCTATCTCTGAGGGCGATATCTATTCGATTGATCCCGATCTCTGCACTGAGTGCGGAACTTGTGCCAGTGTTTGCCCGAACGAGGCCATCAGCCTGCCGTAAGGACAAGAAGCACTTCAAGAACAAAACGACCCAGACTCTCAGAGCCTGGGTCGTTCTTTTTTGTATGCCATCCATATGAAGGGGGTTTCTGCGCACCTTAGAGAAATAGAACTAAGCCAACGGCTCCTGCGCACTTGTAGACGCGACTCCTTCAGAAAAAATGTACGCCTTTTCCCTACTTCCCCAAGATGATGTTCACCAAGGCGGTGACATCGGCAATGGAAATTGTTCCGTCGAGATTCACGTCGGCTGCATCGAGGTCATATTCCGCGCTGTCGTCCTTACCAAGGATGATGTTCACCAGTGCGGTCACGTCAGCAATAGAAATGGCTCCGTCGCGATTCACGTCACCTATTGTCGTTATGAACTGGGCCAATGCCGCCTTCAACTGAGTGACGACCTCATCGGACGCCGTCCCTACATCATTGATACCGAAGGGAACGCCTTCGTCTGAAGAGTAATAATAACTGATAACGGGACCCGTGTAGCCCGGACTGATACTCATGTAGATATTGTCTCCTGTGGTGCGGATATGATAGTTGCCATCTGTCTGCAACAGCAGTTCCACACCCACGGGCGTAGTCGAGAAGGCCCAAGTATAACCACCATAAGTTCCGCCTGTCGTGGGAACAGCAAACTGCTGGGCTCCTACATTATAAAGATAATATTCCTCAGCATTGCCCGAAGGATAGAGAATCCACTGGCAATTGGCTGCCGTCGCGTCCCAATAGCCACTAAGAGACGAAGTCCATATCCACTGCTCGCTACCGTCAGGATAGTACTGAATTCCACCCCGACCATTCGCATTCACAAGCGTCTTCAGCGTATAACTTTCCTCACTTTCTGTGACTGATTCCACCTCCGTATTGCTCGTCGGATAGGCCGCCACAAGTTGATAGACGCCCGAGATCAAACCGCGGGCAATGGTATTGCTAACGGAGAACGAATTGGAATTCGAGACATAAATGAGATTGCCGTCAGCATCATAGATCTTAAAGCCCACGGCACCCGAACCGCCCGACATCGTGACCGTATTTCCCGACACCGTGCATTCATAGGTTCCCGAAGCCTCTGCCGTGAAATCGTTCCACTGCCCCAGGTCGCCCGTGCTGCCATAAGCGTCGACATAGCCCGGATAGAGCGTTCTGCCTTCTGCATCACGAATGCGGTCGTCGATGAACAGGATGTTGCAGGTCTTATAGTTCTCCGCCTTTACGGCCGCAACTGCCTCGTCAATCATATCCTGAGTCACCAGCAGATAGTACTGACCATAATCGTCGAATGACGTATAGGTGGTGCCTGTGGTTCCATTCAGCGTCAGCGATTCTTGCTCTGGCGGCAAACGGAAGAAGCCGTAGAGTTCGAAAAATTCGGTCAGGTCGTAGCCGCTCACCTCGCAGCACTTCTGATAGAACTTCAGATAGTCCTCGCTAGCCAACGTGAAATACTCCCCACCTGTCTTCACCATCGGATCCTCACGTAACGCGGCGAAAAGTTCGGGGAAGAAACTGGTGTCGTAGCCTGCCAGATGGAAGAACATATAGAGTTGCCAGTTCATGCGCAGCAGATGGGAGTTATAAGTATCGTTTGTATTGGTCAGCGCCGCAAGTTCGGGCCACGAGAGTCCTGACTGCCAGTCGCCAAAACCATCCAGAATGCTGGCTGTGCGCGAGGAGTAGATTCCCTGCTCATAAATCGCCACATTGGAGAAAATATTGTTCGAAACCTCCGTCATTCCCGCCAAATTGATCAGTTTCTGCCGATGGTGACCGAGTTCGTGTGCCGAAGCCCAGAGATTATCGTTACCCACACTGAAGCAGTCGTAGTTGAACAGTCGATTGTGCTGATCGGTGCTGAAATAGATTCCATAAGTAGAGGCATAGAGTGAGCCTTCTCCCGAAACAGTTGTCACCGTGTGGATATTGTTGCACTGCGACTTCGGGTAACTAACGTAGCGCCCCATCACGCGGTCCTCCATTTCCTCAATGCTCTGCCAATATTTCAGCAATTCAACTAACTCTCCAGCGTCGTAGCCCGACGACGTCTGCCCATCGACAGCCGCCTGCAGATAGGACGTCTGCAGATTGAACACCAGACCATCAGTCTTCATGCAGAACATGCTCTCGCTCATCAGGTGTTCGTTCAGTTCTGTCCAGTCGTCGTTCGTATAGCCTTTGGTCAAGTCGAAATAGCCCTGCAGGGTTCCACCTTCAATATGAATAGTTACATCGGCATAATTACTTAGCGCCGTTATGCTTCCGCTGTTATAGTTGTCAACCTCGTAATAGACAAAAGCGTTTCCTTCGGTTGCCACACTGATCACATTCATGCCCTCCTCCAGCGAGTAGACTGTTCCTGCGGCCTGACCGAATCCTGCCACCTCGAGCGCAACGCTCTGACCACTGGGAATATCGCCCACATAGACTTGCAGCACATCGCCCGCATTGGCATAGATGCCTGTTGGATTGCTCAGTCGGCCGAATGCGTGACCATAGCCAATGACATTTGCCCACGTCGTACCCCGACTGTAGGCGCTGTAGTCTGCTACTCGGTAGGTCTTCTCCGTCTTGTCCCAACCGTCGTAAGTGGTCCAGGAATTATTCTTCACCTTGATGGCCATATTCTGAACCGCCGTGGGCAGACTACTCATCGCCGAACGAAGTAGCGTGTCCGTCATTGAGGCATAAGTGCTGTTCAGGGTCGTACAGGCAGTTGTGGTGAAAAACTTCGTCAGCGTAGAAGCATCGACCGGCGTCATCGCATCACGAGCCTCTGCCAAAGCCGACTCGTCGACACTGACCGACTCCATAACCCACTTCGACTTATCCTCGCTGATACTCCACAAAACCACTTTATTGTAATCGTCACGATGAAGTCCCTCGGAGTTCGAGTAACTATCGGCAAATGTCGTCAGCCCACTTGAGGTTGACTTCGTGAAATTATGGGATGAAGTTCCTGTTGTATAGGCGACATAGTGCGATGTCAAGCCTTGAATATAGCGTTCTGAGAGCGCATTCTTGATGGTCACGGTCGAACCACTAGTCGTGATTTCCCAGATCTGTGCGAAACTGTTCTCGTTCAGGTCTGAGCAACATACCGTATTACCCGGTATTGTTTCGGTCATGTAATTGCCGCCACTATAATTCTTCAAACGATAATAGTTGGCGCTCCAAGCACCCATGCTCATGCAGATGGCCAATAGAGTAATCAAAAATCTTTTTATCATGGGTAAAGAAATTATGTACTAAATCGTGTCAAATTCTTTCGACGCCTGCAAAATTACTGAATTCTTCTGACATAGCAAAAATAATTGACAGATTTATAATTAGAATCTATCGCAGAAGCACACTTACTTCAGTTGAAAGTCTCACCCACGCATTCCCCTCCTTCGGGAAGGCCAAGGGCAAAAAATAATGAGTAATGAGAAATTAATAATGAGTAATTCGTGGCAGCCAATTCAACAGCGGGATAGGCGCGATATAGAGCGCCATATATTTCTCGCGAAGCGATATTTGAAGGATTTCTGGGCGAAGCCCATCCAATGTGTCCGCTTTATCACCCTCGTTTCGCTTCGCTTTACTACACCTTGCCCCCTTTGTTCTTAGCGTCTTCTGCGTCGGCTTAGTCTTCGCCAGCCTCGCAGCAGCCGAGAACTGCACCCCAAGCCTGCACCGACTATATTCAATCGTCGCCTTGTCTCGGCAAAAAAACAGAGCCTTGCCAAGATATTACTCTCAGCAAGACTCCTATGAGTACAAGTAATAGGAGCCCCGACAGGGAAGGACTCCCATGAGCACGACCATCAGAAACCGATGCGGCGTGCCTCCTTCTTCGATGTCAGGCGCTCAGCATCGCAATAGTCGCGAAGAGTCTTCAGCGACTGCTGCTCGTCTCCATGCAGAATCACGTTGATAGCGTGCTTACGGGCCACATTCTCAATCTGTCCGCCACTGAACTCATAGGCCGCAGCCAACTGAGAGCAATCGTCCGCCGAGAGTTCGGGAATCATTGTCTGCCAGATTTTCGCGCGAACGGAGGCTGCAGGCTTCTCGAAATTAATTTTGTAGAGGAAGCGGCGCTCAAAAGCAGTGTCGAGATTGTCGGCCAGATTGGTGGTCGCAATCATGATTCCGTCGAGTGTCTCCATCTCCTGCAGGATGATGTTCTGAACGGTGTTCTCCATCTTGTCGACCGCGTTCGTAGCCCCATCCTTGCGAATACCGATGACGGCGTCAGCCTCGTTGAACAGCAGGATAGGCGCTTTCTCCGACCTCTTCACCAATTCGCGGTAACGGTCGAAAATCGCCTTGATGTTCTTCTCCGAATCACCCACCCATTTACTCTTGATTTGTGGCACATCGACCACCATGATGTCGCGCCCCGTATCGCGAGCCAACTGATAGACCGTCTCTGTCTTTCCAGTTCCAGGTGCACCGTAGAACAGGCAGGCGAAACCGCTCCTGAAGCCACGCTGCTGCATGCGCTCATGAATCTGCCGATACTGCTCCTCCTTGCAGAAAGACGTCAGTTCGCCCACCTCCTTCTTGTTCCGCTCCGAATAGAACATATCCTTCTTTGTCAATTCGGTTGCCTTCATCACGTTAGCAATGTTCTCGTCGTCCGTACCTACATTCATCTCTTCGAGCAGCAGGCGCTTGGCGTGATTCGTCAGTTTAAATCGATTGGGCGAAGCAATGCCGTCCTCGCAGCGATGTTCAATGAGGTTGCGCTCCATCAGGACATAAATCCCGTTCTGCATGAGCGTCTTCACTGCATTGAAATGACGCCTGTTTTCGCAGACCGACTGAATCTGATTAAATCGTACATCATCGTCGCCGTTGTTCACCAACAGACTGCAAAAGAAGGTAAGCATCAACTGGTCTTCGTCGGGCAAATAGAGTTCCTTCATTTGCTTGACGAACTGAATCTGCGGATTCTTCTCATAGAGCCTACAGATATTATCACTCAGTTCAGACGCATCGACGACATCTTGCTCCAAATCGGTAAACCACTGCTCAAGCAGGGCGAATAGTTCCGGGCAAGTGAGTTCCGTATCATTGGGCAACTCATAGACCTCGTTGTGCTTCAGATGGCGAATCACTACCGAAGGAACATCGAAATCATCCTGCTCCTTCACGTCGCGATAGACCAGCAAGCGACGACGAACCAGCGCGTCTATCTCTGAAGCATAACTCAGCACCTTTATCCTGCTAATGTCGAGATGCACCGCAAGGTCACAGAAGTCAACATGACGCGGACCGCGCTCCATGCAGACGCAGAACAGCACTGCCTGCGTTTTAGTGATGCCGTAACTGTCGGCCAGAAAACTAATCTCCGGGTCGGCCTTTTTCATAAACTCATCGCTCAGTTGAGAATCATTCGACAATTCCACCACGCGCTCAATGGCCTGAAGCAGCGTGAGTTGGTTCTTCTTGGAAGCCTTCTTCGAGGCCCCCTTCTTCTTCTGTTCGTCTTTTTCTAATTGTTTCTTTGCCATAGTCTATATATCGGTTGTTTAAGTAATTGTTTCATTAGTCTTGGGTTAACGGTCAGCAGCTAGCCCACTAGGCAGCTAGCCCAACTGAATTGGGCTGCTGGGGAGTGAGATGAAAGTGAGAGGTGAATTTGTTGAGGAGGTTGTTGGTTTGGGTTGTAGTGAGGTCGAAGAGAGTAATTGAATAGTTGTTGGGTTCGATAGAGGGAACAAAGTGGATTATTTGGGATTTGAAGAATCTTTTGAAGATGTTGAACAAGGATTTGTTGGTGGTGTTGATGGTTGTTGTACTCATAATATAAATCATTTTAAAATTAATTACACTATATATATAGTAAGTAACCACAAAAAATTTAATGAAATCGAGAACTTTTTTTCAAAAAAATCTCATTTTTAACAAATCGACCCCCGAAATCCATATACCAATCGCAAGTACCTAACAGTCCCTAAACCCTTTGCCACACGGCATCGGTGCACAATTTGGATCGTCAGATGATGATCAGAAGCCGATCCGTTTTCGCAAACTAAAAAAATTGAGAGATTATCATCCGAACTGCAACCAAAAACAATTGAGAGATCAGCATCCTCTCTTGCAAACTGACAAGAAATTGAGATACAAAAGACGCTAAAAACAAAGGCTGTAAACATTCCCCTACGTAAAGTCGATGTCGGCTCAAATTTGCGCCCACATAATTTGTCAAATGTTTTCAAAAAAGATATTCCGCTTCTGGGATAAACTGGCGAAAAATTCGGCAAAATAATTGTCAAAAAAGCCGAAAAATCTCCAGATTTTGACTTCAAAAATCGCCCATTTCATCGGAAGTCGGTAATATTTCTTTACAAAAATTTGCTTCAAAATCGCCCGTCTGCCATGATAAATTTAAGGAAAAATCGTGTAAATATTTTTCTTAAAATGCAAATTGCAGACAACAAAATCACAATCACAAATTGCGAAATCACGATTGCAAATTGCAAAAACACAAACAGGCGTTTTTAACGAGCGCAATTTTTCCCTCGTTGAATCTCTCGCCATTGTGCTTCGGCATGGGTCACTCATATTTGCAGACAATGACGCTAACCACTGCCCTGCTCCGGGGCCCTGGTTTCTGGTCGTTGTTATTAATGAGTTAAACCACATACCTGAATTAGGTATCTGCTTTCTGTGTTCATCTCCCCCGACGGTGAACGAATTGGTCAACGTCTCCAGATTCGAATATGTCGGCTTAGTCTACCTTTTGCCTTGCGTATGAACAAGCGCAATTTTGAGCCTTCGTTGTTTGTCAACCAGTTCAGGAAAGAGGGTGTCACCTGCATCAGGAAAATAGAAGCAATCTCTACCTAAAGCAAAAACATACAACCTATGGGAGGGATAAGGTAAAACACCATTCAACTTTTTTCAGGGATAATTGTGTGACATGTGACAGTGTGACAGCGTGACATTAAGGTTTTTCGACATAATGCCCTCAAAGGTGTAGTTTAAAATTGTAATTGTTTAGGTATTAGTAATGAGAAATTGTAATATTACAAATTTTATATTATATTATAATATATATATTATAATATAATATAACCTATAGGAAGCAAGTACGATTTAGGGTGCAAAAAGCTTATTGTCACACATGTCACATGTCACATGTCACACTTTTGCACCCACTGTCTGCTGAATTTAACACAAATTCACACTCTTTTCCGCTCTCATCCACTAAAACCCTATTGCATAGGTTATAAATTATTAGTAACTTTGCAAAGTCAAAGGGATGAGGAAGCCTCTCCCCCCGCCCTCCCCTGAAGAGGGAGGGAGCCTGTCCTCCAAGGCGCAGAAGATGCTAGCAAGGAAGCGCCGAAGAAAACAGAGGGGAGATGGCAACCGAACGACGAGGGAAAGGGAAGCACAAGCAGAAGGATTGTCTGCAGGATCCCCAAGCAAGTGCGCTCGGCAAGCAAGGACGCTTGCAAACCGACTAGGAACTGACTTTCACTCTCGACCGCGAGGACGCTCAACGTCGATGCAGCGAAACGAAATTCCGAAACCTCTAAACCCAAAGTTTGAGCGTTCCCCACAGGGGCCAAGACAAGGCGACGATTGAGTATCGTCGGTGAAGACTTGGGGTGCAGCCTTCGGGTCGTGCAAGACTGGCGAAGCCTAAGTCGACGCAAGAACCGCTAAAGGCAAAGGGCCTAAGCCCAAGGGGCTTCAGCCTC
>JAILFH010000042.1 GCA_024697645.1 Prevotella sp. | reverse complement strand
TCAAGCGTCCCGCTTTCTGAGTACGCCACTCCTTGAGTGTATTCGCCAAACACCCACGAAGTCCATAGCATTCCTAAGCGGCCTGTGCCGGTGCGGAACAGCCACGGGCCATCCGTTACTTTGTTCCAGGTGATGTTTCCCTCGCTGTCCTTTTCGCGGCTCCAAGGCGAATCGCTTGCACGGAAAAGAATCTTCGGTTCGCCGACAGTACCGCTTAAGTCAGGTTTCAATTCAATCTTCTCGATGGTGCCATTCCAGTTCTGCAACCATTCGCCACAGAAAACCATATAGGGCTTGCCGTCGGTGTCACGCCAAAAAGTTCCGTCAAGCGTAGGGCGATAGGCTGGCAGATATGTAGCGTCGCCAAATGTGCGATAAGGTCCCATGGGATTGTCGGAACGTAGCACCTGACATGCTCTGCGCTCAATGACATTACCCCGAACGGTGTCGATTTTTACCTCGCAGTTAGTGAAAGTGGCGAAGTAATAGTACCATCCGTCTCCCGTCTGATGTAGTTCTGCAGCCCAGATCATGGGGCGCGGTCCCATCCACGAATCCTTGTCAAATTCTGTCACTCGGTAAGGCCCTTCCCATAGCTTCAAATCAGGACTGCGCCACATCATTCCGCCTGTGCCGGTCATGTAATACATCTTAGTCTTTTGGTCTGCAAGTATAGCTGGGTCGCTCAGACGGATGGAGTCTAAGGGAACATCGTGTCGAATCTCGAATGCTCTTGCTTGCGCCTGCGATTTGAATGTACACAGGAGGCAAGTGAAGATAGTGGCAAATATACATTTATTCATATCAGACAGTTCTTATTTAAGTTTCAGAAGTTGAACTCCTTTTGTACTTGACTACTGACTACTTGACTACTCACGAAACTGGAATTATTATTTGTTTCTTCGTTTTCGGGTGTAAAGATACGAAAATAAAATTAAGAATGCAGAGTTAAGAATGAAGAATTAAGAATTGTTTAGTCTTTTTTCGAGGGCGGCGCAGGAGAAGTCTGAATAATCGACACGAGGATTGGGCAGAAACGACCGGACGATTTGACGAAATCCACCCGTAGATTCATGCTACATGAAGCGTTGGCATTTCCCACGTGAAGGAAAAGCATTTCCCACGTGAAGGAAAACCGATTCCCACGTGAAGGATATTCTGGGCTGTCTCATGCCCCGACATGTTGGGCACTCAGGAAACGGGGATTTGCTCTATAGCTGTTTGTAAATCACAGCTAAAGAACTGCAACATTTGCAATCCTGAAAGCATATAGAAAAAAGGATTTCAACAATCACAAAAAGTTTTGTTGGCTAAAATTATGTGTTTTCTTCTTATTCTCTTGCGAGAAAAGGAGATAATTTGTAAATTTGCGCAGGAAATATGATAAAAACTGTGAAAAAACTCGTTATAGCAAACAAATAATGATCGTCAAGAAACTATGTTCTCTATTGTGTCTTCTAGCTTTGCTTGCCGGATGCGAGAAGCAGAAGTATGAAGATTTTGTTGAGCCTGAGCCAGACCCAATAAACATCATCCCATACACAGAAGAAGAAGGAGAAGGAGAACGAGAGAATATTGACGAAGGGCAAAATCTATTGATAAATGGAGGACTGGAAGAGTGGACTTTTTCCTCTTATAATATGCCTGAGCATTGGCTCTGCCATAACAACTATAATGTAAAGAGGGATTATAAAGTAGTATATGAGGGACGTTATTCTGCTAAAATGCAATCTCTTGAAAAGGGCTCGACTGCAAGGATAGACCAGGTTGTACCCGTTACCCCAAACAAGAGGATAAGGATTCGTTTCCATTATGCCATAACACAATGGAAGGACAAAGGGGCTAGGACTTATTGTTACTTCAGGACACGAGCAGCCGAGTCGTCCACCATTTCTTCAGAGGCTTTGAATTACTTTTACGATGCTAATACTTTGCGCGTCATTCGAGGCGGTGGGTATGGACTGACATATTTTCCTCACGAACTAAACATGTGGCTCACTTTTGATGAAACGATAGAAGTGCCCCCATCGGCTAATTATTTCGCCTTTGGCATTAATAGTTACTATGGGACAACAATGTATGTAGATGATTGTTGGATTAGCAATGTTACTAATTAAACCAGAAGAGACTTACCTCCATGTAGCGGATGAGAAATGTGAAGGATAATAATAAGATAACAAGAAATTGCGTGACTATGAAAAAGGGAACTGTCAATGAAAAGAGAGAGGTCGTGAAGGACCTTTTCGTTCTTTGGTTTGCTTTGGCTGCCCTGGGCTGTGCTGCCGTGAACCTCCACATCTCCCTGAATATGCTCGGGAGAAAAAAGGCGCTGGAAAAAAATGGTAAGAGGTTCTTTGACTCTTTAGAGCAAAAGCACGCATAATACGCGAAAAAGGTTTCGTTAAGGTTATGAGCAAAATATCTATCCGTTTTTATAAAGACCATAAGGTACGTGCCCTTTGGGACGAGGACCTCAACTTCTGGTGGTTTTCGGTTCTCGACATTATTGGTGCCATCAATCAGCAAGACGACCATGAGAAGAACCGCAACTACTGGAAATATCTTAAAACAAAACTGCGCAAAGAAGGAAGTGAGGTGGTTAGTGACACTACCCAACTGAAGCTCACAGCTGCCGACGGGAAGAAGTACAACACTGACGTCATCAGTCAGGCTGGCGTGGACAAACTTGCAAGAGCCATTCGCAACCAGCAGGCTATGGACTTCCTCGACTGGTTTACTTATAGCGACAACAGCATAGACGGGCAAAGCCGCAAGAAAGCCTATACCCTTTGGGAAAGCAATCTCGTGGCAGAGGGGGATGTAGGAAAAGTGAAGGCCCTGCAACAGATTCACGCATACCTCTTTGGCGGACTCTACGACTTCGCAGGGAAGATTCGCACCAAGACCATCTGGAAGGACGGCACGCTGTTCTGTCGTGCTGAATATCTGAAGCAGAATTTGGAAGCAATAGAGGCTATGCCCGAAACGACCTTCGACGAGATAGCTGACAAGTATGTGGAGATGAATGTGGCTCACCCCTTCATGGAAGGCAACGGACGCTCTACCCGTATCTGGCTCGACCTGATATTCAAGAGGCGACTGAAACTCTGTGTCGATTGGAGTAAGATAGACAAGAAGTCGTACCTCGAAGCAATGTGCAGAAGCACGACAGATGCCTCTGTCATCAAGGCTTTGCTCCGTGGTGCTATGACCGATAAGATTGACGACCGCGAGATATTCATGAAAGGTATCGACTATTCGTACTATTATGAGCAGACTGA
>JAILFH010000039.1 GCA_024697645.1 Prevotella sp. | reverse complement strand
GCTGAAAGTGACGCAACCTACTACCTATGTCCTAATTAATAAAAAAGGAGAGATCATCTTCAATGTAAAAGGCGAAAAGCGCCTGATGAGAGAACTGAAAGACTTCTGTCATTCTGTATTTAAATAATTACAATGGATAAGGATAGGGCCTTCTCATTCGATATCTGGCGGGTTTGATACAGAATTATCTTTAAGATGGGGATCGTCACCATATTATAAACAAACAATAGGAAATCGTTATTTAAGAATAACAAACCAGAGTTTTGTCAATAATAGGTGAGAGCATAGAGTCAAATTGCTCCATTATTGAAAAAATACCACCAAAAGGTGTGAGTTTCTCTGATTTTATTTGTACTTTTGTTATGTCTTGTTACGATTTTTGCTTATTTTGATTTGCAACACTAAGATAAGTGAAAAATCTGACATGGCAAAATCCTGGGCAACTTTTTGTTGCTCAGGAACTTAAAAAGTTAACTTTTGAATAGTGTTGCGGAATTTAGGGTATAAAAAATTTTGGAGATAATAAACAGAAGAATGATAAGTTAATAAAATTTGTAATAACATGCAGAAATATTATGAAATTGTATCAAGAGGTGATGATGTAATTGGTGGAGTTCTGTACTCTCCGTCGCAATGGCCTTATCCAATTGCTCGAGATGGAGAGAAAGTAAAGAATTGGGAGAACCTAGAGTTAGAATTACGTTATGGAAAGTATCGTGATTTTCATCTGTGTACTGGTGGAGCCAATGTCGTTAGTGAAAGTTTCATGAATGCACTTTTACCCTTTGTAAAAGACTGCTCATACTTAGAGTTCTTACCAGTATTGGCGAAAAGTACTCAATATGGAGATCAACAATATTATATAATGCATTTTAAAAAAGTATTTGATGTCATAAATATGAAAAAAACTATGTTTGTAGAAGGAACTGATTCTATTATTAAATTAGTTCTTGATAGAGAAAAAGTAAAAGACCTTCCAATTTTTAACTCTCAACCAGCTGTAAATGACGTTATCATATCAAATGACATAAGAAAAGTATTAATTAAAAAGCATCTAGTTCTCGGTACAGATTTCATACCAATAAGTGCAGAATAGTTCATAGAATGCTCTGATTATTTGACTGATAATCAAAAGTTTCTGACGCTAATAAAAAAAGTTGTACCTTTGCAAGCATGAAAAGGTTATAAAACCTTAGTCTACCCGTCATAATAGAAAATGAAGAACGAAATGGTTACAGAGGAAGGACACATTGCATGGATAGAGTTGTACCTCGCCGTAGTAAAATGCTGCGAGGAAGACTGCTCGGCACATTGTGATGCTTTCGCAGTTGAACGGAGAAACAACCTCGGCAGCGTGACGCGCATCTACAACACCAGCGGCACGGCGGTCTTCTCCGCTTACTACGACCCGTGGGGGCGTGCAGACGGTGACGACGAACACCATCGGCTACAACCGAGGCTATGGGGGCAGAGGCAACTCATGAATCTGTACATGCATCAGATGCCTTAGAAATACATAAAGATATACAGAGTGCAAATGGTGGCCCCAAAAGAACAGAAGAAGAATATGAACGCAAAGCTCGTCAGAAAGAACAAGATTTTCGTGATGAGCTTCTTATACAAAAAAAGTAACCCATGAAATATAGTACGATAGTTATATTTTTAATATTTCTTTTTTGCTCTTGTCAAAGTATTAGAGAAGAGAAACGCGATTATATTGTCTGGCAATGGAACCAAACAGGAAAGAATATGCCACAATATATCAATGATTCACTTAGTCTTTTTTTCAGCAGATATCACCGTGAAGGTATCCCTTTTACGTTATGGGGAAAAGGACTGTCGGATGAAAAGGATTCTATAGATGGTGTTTACCAATATAGATTGTTTGTAACCCATCAGCCTATACGCTTATTGATTATCTACAAATCAAAGGTATACATAATGCGAAATGTAAAAGCATCCGGGATGCTCACGGAATTGTGTGGGTTTATTACTAAATACAATCCAGAAAGAAGTTTTGTTCAGAAAGTGCTTAAGGAAATGTTCAACTTACTACTAGATGAATATGTGGATGTTCAGGAAATGGGAGGAAAGAATATGCCTCCTACTTCTCGAAAAGAAAAAATAGATTATCTATGGGCAAAATCTCGGAAAGACGAAGTCGCTAATATTACAAAGGTTATAAAGGAAAGAAATGATGTAGGAAATGGTTTTTCAGATTACGTTCTAAACAAGAATCATACTGAAGAGGAAATTATAATAGCACTCGGTATAATCGCAAATGTATTAGATGTAAATCACTTATTGATAGAAGATACACATTAAATATGAAGAAAATATTAGTATATCTGCTGTACACATTCCCTCAGCTGTTACTTGCTCAGGCTGACGGAGCAGGCACGGAGCATGGTCTGGATGGAGCTGTACCTCGCCGCAGTGAAATGCTACGAGGAGGACTACCTCGGCAGCGTGACACGTATTTACAATAGCATCGGCACGGCGGTGTTCTTCCTTAAGTTCGCCCGATTTCCTTTCATTTGTACCTAAAATCCGCAGATATTTTTTCGAGTGTCTGATTTAGCCCTTGCTTGTGACGATTCTGTCTGACTCTGGGCTTAGAATCGCTTGACATGACTTGTATGCAGACACCTTCCCCTTACCCCGTAAGGTCGAGAGGCTTGTATGCAAACGTCGCACGTCTCAACGTCTCAACGTCTCATTAAGCTTTTTTGACCCCCTATTGGAGAGCCTTACATCCTATGAGTTATATTATATTATAATATATTATAATATAATATAAAATTATTCTTCTTACATTCTATAAAAATTTAACTCAAATTTCTTTCAATTTTCAATTACTTTTTAAGCGAATATTTATTGAAATACCTTAATGAGACAAAGCGACAAAGCGACAATGCGACGTTTTGGAGGAATTTTCCTGATTAGTCCAACATTGATTCCATTATTTCCTGATGCAGTTAACACCCTCTTTCCTGAAATGGTTGATAAACAACGAAGGCTCAAAATTGCGCTCGTTCATGCGCAAGGCAAAAAGCAGACTAAGCCGAC
The DNA here is from genome assembly GCA_024697645.1 of Prevotella sp. Taxonomy (GTDB): domain Bacteria; phylum Bacteroidota; class Bacteroidia; order Bacteroidales; family Bacteroidaceae; genus Prevotella. Next base: position 18,881 of record JAILFH010000039.1, on the reverse strand, counting down.
ATATTCGAATCTGGAGACGGTGAACGAATTGTTCACCGTCGGGGGATGAACACAGAAAGCAGATACCTAATTCAGGTATGTGGTTCAACTCATTAATAACAAAGCCCAGAAACCAGGGCCCCGAATCAGGGCAGTGGTTAGCATCCTTGTCTGCAAATGTGGCCGACCCATTCTGAAGTTTATTGGCGATAGATTCAACGAGGGAAAAATTGCGCTCGTTAAAAAAAATCCTGTATGTGATTTGGCAATTTGCAATCGTGATTATGTTGTTTGCAATTTGCATTTTAAGAAAAATATTTACACGATTTTTCCTTAAATTTATCACGGAAGACGGGCAATTTTAAGTCAATATTTTGTAAAGAAATATTACCGACTTCCGATGAAATGGGCGATTTTTGAAACCAATATCAGGTGATTTTTCGTCTTTTTTGACAATTATTTTCCCGAATTTTCCGCCAGTTTATCCCAGAAGCGCAACACCTTTTTTGAAATATTGTGACAAATTTTGTGAGCGCAAATTTGAGCCGACATCGCCTTCCCGAAGGAAGGGAATGCGAGGCAGACACTTCCAGCCGTGGATAAGGCGCGATATTCAAATGGAAAATGGAAAATAGAAATTGGAAAATTCGAGGGTGCGAAGATAAAACAGAAGGACATAAAAATTTAAGAGTTATAATTGACATAAGGTTAAGAACAGAAATCCCAAAAGGACAAAAGTACGCCATGTGGCAGCCACCTTGTGTTACTTTTTGAAACCTTGTGAACTTGAATTTATGTCTCTTATCGAAACTTAAAAACTTGTGTACTTATGTTTTAAATCAGTCAGGAAATTCTCTAATTCTTGAAAGAAAATCTTTTGCACTTACAGCGCGAATATTTGTTGTTCATCTATAAACCCAGGGCGTTGCCCTGGGCTGTATGCTTGCTGGGCTTACAGCCCGTTTTTGATTACACTTGAGAGGCGCGGTATAGAGCGCCGAATATTTCTCGCGAAGCGATTATTCAAGGATTTCTGGGCGAAGCCCATCCAATGCGTCCCCTTCGGCTTACGCCGCTTCCCCGATTAACGGGGAATGCTCAAATGTCAAAAGTTGTCAAAGTTGTCTTTAAAATCTATTAGTCTTCGGAATCCCCTTCGGCTTAAGCCGCTTCCCCGATTAACGGGGAATGCTCAAATCTTATGTTTTTTCTTGTTTTTTTAAGGCCGCCAACGGCGGAACTCAGCAGGTATAATTTTCAAATTTCCATTTTCCAATTTCCATTCGAATATCCCCTTCGGCATAGGCCGCTTCCCCTGTGGGGAACGCTCAAATCTGCTTGTAGCGGTATTTGTAGGATTTCTAGCCCAAAGGGCTATCCCAATACTCAATGAATTAAATAATTTCCGTCTTTTCCGATTATTTTCGTTTATTTGGATCCGCCGACTTTAGTCACGACTAAGCCGCCAGATGAGCGTTTGCCTGATAGATAAAGGGAAGTGGATTAGTTGTTTGCCTGATAGATAAAAAGGGAAGTGGATTAGTCGTTTGACTGATAGATAAAAAGGGAAGTGGATTAGTCGTTTGGCCAATCCACTTCTTCAAAACTTTACTCTAAACCAACACTTTTCTCAAATTGTCTGCACGGAGACAAAATTGAGTGTAATAACCGTTATATTTTATTTTTGTGTTGTCTTATTTTAACTTGAGTTCGTCGAACCCGCGTTATTTTACAATCATCTTACGGCCATTGATGATGTAGATTCCCTTCTTCAGATGAGAGGTGTTCTTATGGGCTCTTCCACTGAGGTCATAAACGGTGTCGGTCAGTTTCTCATTCCTCAGTCCTTCGCTTCTGACTTCCTCAATACCGTCGGGCACAGCGCCGCTGTAAGTCAGGTGGAAGTTGTCGAAGACGAGCCAAGTGGTGCCGTTGGTGGGCTCCTTGAGGCCGAGCGTCAGTTTGCCCTCGTCGCCAACGATGATGTTCACCGAGAGAAGACCGTAGGAGGCATTGGCGGCCATTCTGTCGCGCTGAGCGTCGAAATCTGAGCCCGCGCAACTCTGCGTGACGACAGCCTTCTCCGTCTGATCACCAGCAGTGGCAAAGAGATAGCCCGTGTTTCGGCCTTCGCCATTGGCCATCTGGCAACTAACGGAGTAACTACCTGAGGGCAGACCTGCAAGCGTTTGCTGCATCGTGAAATCTGTGCTGTGCCAAGTCTCTGCAGCGCCGTTGAATCGCTGATTGCCAAAGGTTCCCGTAACCGTCCATCCGGGCCAGCCGTTGCCGAAGAAGTCGGGCGAAGCGAGCAGTGGGGTGAGGTCGAGTGGGGTATCGGTCTCGGGACCACCGAGAGCAGCGATGTAGTCGGAGTGGAAGCGGGCGCGTGGGATTGCGAAGATCTGGAAATGTCCCATCTCGTCGCCACTCTTGTTGCAGGCCAGTTCCTCACCATCTGCGTAGCCGTTGGCAACGGTCCATAGTCCGAGCCAGTTGCTGGGATAGGTGCCGTTCTCTACGGTCCAGGCGCTACCTGCTGGCTGCAGCATGAAGCGTGCCCACGAGATGGGATTGGGTTGGTCGTGAGTGCGGAAGTTCCACGCAGCGTTCATCTCAGTCTGCAGGAGCAGTCCGTCGTAGTCGATGTTGCGCAGACAGTAGCCGCCTTCGAAGGCTTCGAGGGTGAAGACCGTAGAGAGGTCGGTCTCAGGCGTGATGGAATTCATATAGAACAGCGCTTTGTTTCCGTTCTCCTTGCCGTCGGCGAGATGAAGCATCAGGTCGGCCTCGTCGGCACAGATGACGAAATAGCAGTTCTCCAGTGCCTCGTCGAGTTGCTCGGTTGTCGTGATGTGGGTATAGCCATTGGCCGGTGTCAGCAAGTCGGTGTAGTAACTGAACTGCGCGTCCTTCAGCGTGATGGTATAAGTGTAGGTCTCGCCAAGATATGTTGCAGTCGTCGTAAAGGCCTCTTCCACTGAGGCAATCTCGAAACGGGTTCCGTGACTTCCGTTGCTCCAGGTGATGGTCTGCGGGTCAGTGCCACCGGGTACTTCGAGTTCGAGGATGACTGAGGAACCCGGGAACACTTCTGCCTCTGCAGTCAGCATGTCGCCACCATCTACACAGATGTGCTGACGGGCGGGAACGACGTTGAGACGGAAGTGGGCTTCACTGACGGCGCCGCTCTGATTGGCGAACTGACAAGTGTAGTCGCGGCTCTTCGTGATGCTGTTCAGCGTAACGATGGTGCCCTTGGTTCCATTGTCCCAGAGATAGTCGTCGGTCCATCCAGTAGCGGCTTCAGCATAGAGAATAACACCCGTACCGCTGAGGACGGTCTTCTCGCTGCTCTGCTCCACCTCGCCGTTCACGGTGATTTCCTGTCGCATGGGGTCGGCCTGAGCGTCACCAGCCACAGCAATCGCGAAGGCAGCAGTGCTTTGTGCTCCGTTCTCGGCCGTATAGGTTACGCGGTAGATGTAACTGTGGTCGGCCTTCACCGTAATCTGACGGGTGGTCTCGCCCGTACTCCATTGCCAAAGACCTGTGTCGGTTGCGCCCTCAGGCAGTTGCGGGATGAGCGTGATGTCGGCACTGTCGGCAGGAATGGCGCGCGAAGGCTCGTGCTGATATTTGTACTTCAGACCGCCGAGATTGGTCTGGTTCTTATAGGTTACGTCCTTATAGACGATGTCACCGCCGAGGGGCGTGATGGCGTCAGCCTTGTCGATGAGAGGGCGATAGTTGGTGAGCGACGAGAAGCCGAGATGGTCGAAACCACCAGAGTTGGCGTTGTAGTTGCCGCCTCCGCCATCGGGGCAGAGCAAATCGGCAGCCCTGTCGGCATACTGCATCTTCACACCGCGCAGACCTTCGTAGTAGCCGCGAATACGGTCCCAGTTGGGTCGACGTTCACCCACGCCACGGGAGTCGGCACAAGGCATCTGCCAACTGGCTCCACGAGGTCCGGCGCAGTCGGCATACTCATAGACAATCCAGGGGAGATTGGTGGGCGCAATGCCGGCATAGTTCTGTGCGCAGACATACTCGCAGCCTGCTGCGATTCGGTCGTTCATGTAGGCATAGAGGTCGTCGCCTTGGTTGAAGCCAATCTGACAGACGTCGAGTGCGCAGCAGAGGGCCATCACCGCATGTCCCTGATCGCGTCCGCTCTCCTGCATCTGACCGAGATAGCCGAAGGGACCGCGCTTGTCGGGCAGGACGACTGGAACGAGATTGCCGATGAACTCGTTGCATCCGTCGTTGATGATCATTGACAAGTTGGAACGGTCTTCAATAAACGTGCCTTGGTGGTCGTACTTGTAGAAACTGACGCCCTGATTATACATGTGGACATCGTCGCAGAGAATGCCAATCGACATGACGCACAAGACGTTGCACAGACCCCAGTTTGACCAGTAGTGGCCCGGGCGCTCTCCACACTCAGGATGACGGGAGTTCATCCACGTGTCGTGACGGCGGCGCAGGAAGTCGATAGAGGGATTGTACCAGACTTTCACCATCCACTGCTTGAAGCGCTCGAAGTCCTCACGGCTCCAGCCTTCGTAGTCGCGCATCAGTTCTGCAGCGTTGGCAAAACCGTAGCCATAGAGTCCGGCGGCGAGCGAGATGTTGGTGTTGCCAGTTACGGCTTCCGTCACGTCGCACCACTGCATCAGGATTCTGACGGCCGCATCGGCATGAGCCTGATCACCGCTAATCTTCCAGCGCAGGGCGTTCTGGAAAGCCATAGCCGCACCACGGGCAGCATTCATGTAGTTGTCGCCCGTGAGTCCGCGCTGCACATTCACCGTGGGCCAAGTGGTTACGCCTGACTGTGCATATTGGTTGTCGCAAAGAATCTGCCACGCGCGAACCATATAATCGTTTTTGTCTTCAAAGATTAATTTCTTTGCCCGGTCGATATCTGCCTGAGTGACAAGTGCTCCGGGATGAATGAATCCCTGTTGTCCGGCAGTATAGTCCATCGGTTGCTTAGCCGCAAAGCCCTTAGTAGACTTCGCCCGGGTCAGCATGCTCTTCAGCGAGGCGACATACTGGTCGATGACCACCTGAGAGGCTCGTCCGGCAGTGACTTCGGCCTGGGCTGCCGCCATTTCTTCCTGAAGTTCGGCGATTGCGTTGGGGGCATAGTCGTCAGTAGCAGTTGAGATGAACTCCTGACAAGCCTCAAGCGTTGCCACCAGTTCAGTAAAATCGCCCACTGTTCCATAACGATAGGCTTCGTCGAGTGCTGTTGTCTTTTCAGCCAGCGCGCTCACTTCGGCGTCGCTGAGGGCTGCGTTGTAAAGGCGGAAGTCGGCCACCATTGTCTTCTTCAGGAAACTGTCTCCGCTGAACGGCGCGCGACCAATCCAGCAATAGGCGGGGTTCGTCGTGAAGGTGTTCTTCAGTACGGGCATGTTGCTGGCTTGCTGTACTCGCTTGCCGTCGATGAACAGTTCACCCTTGGCGCCGCTTTGGCGATAGAGCACGTGAATCCATCTTCCCTTCGCCGATTCCGTACCCAATTCCATTCCGACTTCGCCGCCCCAGCCTCCAGTCGAAGTGGCCATACGCTGGGCGTTCAGACGATAGGCGGAGTAGGGGCCAGACGTCTCGCTATTTGCGGCTAATTGCGAGAAGGCCCAGAGGAAATAGCCATTACCCAAAAGTGATGCGTCGCGGGCTACACAGTAATAGGTCGAAACGGTGAAGTCTTCCAGTTGGCGGACAAGTTTTCCGGCTTCTGTCGTCATATTCAGATAGCCTGTGCCGTTGCCCAAGTCGAGCACGTGATAGGTTCCCATCTCCACCACATTGGCCACACCAATGGTCTTTGCCGTAATGCCCGAGATGTCGTCCTTCACATTGGAACCAGTGACATTCTCGAAGTCGAACCTCATGATGAGATTTTCCAACGACGAAGTGTCACTCTGTGCAGTCATTTCTCCCTGTGCTCCCATAGTCATCAGGACGAGGAGCGCGATTAGCCATTTTCTTACTTCCATTTTACCGATAATTTATTGTTTCTTCGGCAAAGATAATAATTATTTCAAAGATACCTATACCCCGTTTGTCTGAATCTGTCAGTTTGTATTGTCTTTGGGGCAAATTAGACGTTTCAGACACCTATTTTAGACAAATGAAGCAGTTGTTGCAACATTTTTTGGACAAATCGTAGGGTTTATACCACAATTTTTTATATCTTTGTAGGGTCATTTAATTGTGAGTTTCCTATGGCGAGACGACTGACGGCCTTCTTTTTATGCCTGCTCTTCCTCATTGCAGGCGTTAGCGGGCGGCGACACTGGACCGTAACGGACGGGTTGCCGACGGGAGAGATACGCCAGATTGTGGAACTGCCCAACGGACAGATGCTCGTGAACTGCGAGGGTGTCTTCTGTCTCTCCAACGGTCAATCATTCGATGCGCTTACCTTCGACCAGAGTCGCGCCTTCCCCCTTCCTCAATATGCCAACAGTTATGGTCAGTTGTGGCAGGGTGACTCGCTTTTGTGGTTGCGCGACCTCTACCGTATCTATCTCTTTGATGCCCGACAGCGAACCTTCCTCCCGGATATTGGTTCCCGCCTTTCGGATTCGCTCCTGAATCGTATCATCTCTGATGCTTCAGATACGCCCTCACCCACTAAGGAACAACTGCAGATGATGGATTCCATTCAGGTGCAAGACGTGACTGTCGCTACGACCGATCGGCAAGGAGGTCTGTGGATAGGAACCCGCACCAACGGCATTGTTTATCTGCCCCCGAAGCGCATGATGCCTCAGTTGCACACGGGAAGCGATACGCTGATTGGTTTGGCAAGGGGCGCTTCTCTTCGCAACGGTCAGACCACGTTTGTCGTTCCGCTTCCAGATGGGCGCATCCTTCGTTGCGATTCGCTCTGTCATCTTAGTTACTATCTTCCCGACAAGCAGCAGCGGAAGTCGCTGACTGACAAACTGCCCGCTCTGCGCGCCCATCGTTTTCTGGTCGGTGCTTGTCCGCTGGACGAACAGTGGGTTGCTGTCTATACGCAGAATGGCATCTTCATGCTTGATACCCAGAAGGACACGCTCGCGTCTTTCCCGCATGTTGAGGAGATGGAGCGCTTTAGCAGCAAGTACAACTGTATGCTCAAGGAGGCAGACGGACGTCTTTGGATTGGAACGCAGAATGGTCTGTTTTGTCTCACGCCCAACTCCGCTTCAACGGGGAAAAAGGGCGATTACTCTTGTGAGCGCGTTCATGGGCTTTCGAACAATTGCATCAGGAGTTTAGTGCTGGATGCTCACGGACATGTGTGGGCAGGAACGTCTTATGGCGTCTCGCGCATCACGCCAACGATCGTTAATTTAGGTGTCGACGATGGGTTCCCGGCAGTCGCGATGATGGACCGCGCTGCTCTTCTGCTGCCCAATGGGCGACTGGTGTTTGTGGCTGGAGGAGGATTGGCTGTTTCCTTCTTGCCCGAAGAGATGATTGGCAACGAAAAGCCGCAGCCAGTGGTGATTACCAATATCATTGTAAATGGCGAACCGACACAGTTCTTGCCCTCATCGCTCTCGCATACTCAGAAATATATCACATTCCAGTTCTCCATGCTCAACTACGCGACTCCCTCCCACGACAGTTATCGTTATCGGATACGCGGACTGGAGGAAGAATGGAACGTAAGCGGAGATGGTAGCGGTCAGGTGAAGGCAATCTACAAGGCCTTGCCTCCGGGAGACTACGTCTTCGAAGTTCAGGCGGCTTCTGCGTCAGGCGAGTGGGGACCCGTCACCGAGCAACCGTTTACGATCAGTCCGCCTTGGTGGCTCACTTGGTGGGCGAAACTCTTGTACGTATTACTCGGGCTCGCCGTTCTCATCGGGTTAGTGGGTATTTACCTGAAGCGGCGTAAGGCCAAGATGGACCGCGAGAATGAGCAACGGGTGAATCGTCTGTTTGAATTGCGCGAGGAGGCCCGTCATCAGTTTGCCGAATCGGTCAACATTGCGCCTGATAAGATTTCGATTAATTCCGAAGAGGAAAAACTCGTCGGACAGATGCTCAAAGCCATTGAGGCGCATATGGATGATCATCAATTCAATGCCGACCTGCTGGCAAGAGATGTGGCGATGAGTCGCGCTTCGCTTTATAAGAAACTTCAGGCAATGCTCGGAATCACTCCTACCGATTTCATTCGTAATGTACGTCTGAAGCGTGCGGCTCAGTTGTTGGTAGATACCCAGTTGAGCATCGTAGATATTTCTGAACGTGTGGGTTTCGCTACGCCGCGCAATTTCTCCACTCAGTTCAAGAAGATGTTTGGCGTCACTCCTTCCGAGTATCGTGATCCTAATAAGATTTTGCAAGAATAGTGAATCATGCTGGAATCGTTTCTGCATAGTTCCTGCGCCAATATAAGTGAATCGCATTAGAATCGTTTCGGCATTGTTCCTGTGCAAATATAAGTGAATCGTTTCAGCATATTTCCATTGCAAATATAAGTGAATCTGCAAAAACGTATTTCTTAATCGCTTGAACCAACCATATCTGAAGTCTTTTTATATGGAAAAAGAAAAACTCAACCCAGACAAAATTACGGAGCAACCTTCGCATTTCGACCATTTGGAAAGAATGTCAGTTCTCGAGTTGCTGCAGCATATCAATGAGGAAGATGCTTGTGTCGCGAATGTCGTCAAGCAAGCCATTCCGCAGATCAACGCATTGGTTGAGGCTATCGAACCGAGAATGCGTCGCGGAGGCAGATTGTTCTATATCGGTGCAGGAACCAGCGGCCGTTTGGGAGTTCTTGATGCCAGCGAATTGCCGACTACGTTTGGTGTTTCCGAAACGTGCGTGATTGGAGTGATTGCTGGTGGCGATCAGGCTTTGCGGCATGCGGTAGAGAAGGCGGAGGATGTCTCGGAACAAGGTTGGCGCGACCTTCAGGCTTATCATCCTACGGCCGATGATACGATTCTTGGCATTACGGCTTCAGGCTCAACTCCCTACGTGGTCGGTGCCGTTGCTTTGGCGAAGCAGAACGGACTGTTGACAGGCTGCATCACCAGTAACCCTCGCACCTCTTTGGCAAAGGCAGTTGATTATCCAATCGAGACAATTGTGGGGCCTGAGTTCGTAACGGGTTCAAGCCGAATGAAAAGCGGGACAGCCCTGAAAATGGTGCTGAACATGATTTCTACCACTCTGATGATTCGTCTGGGTCGGGTTCAAGGCAACCGAATGGTGAATATGCAATTGACGAATGCCAAATTGGTTGATAGGGGCACGCGTATGCTTCAGGAATCACTTGGTCTCAGTTACGATGAAGCCCGACAGCGCCTGATGGAAGCAGGAAGCGTGAAGAAGGCACTTGAGAATTCTCAACGGGGATAATTATTTCAGTGCCTCTTGTCAGAAAATTTGGTATTTATTTCAGAACCTCTTGCCAGAAAGACTTTATTTCAGCACCTCTTGTCTGAAGAATTGGAATTGGGCCTTGCCCTCTTGTCCATAACAGAAGAGACCTACACGTATGCCCTTCCAATAGCCTGAGCGCATGGGGAAGGGTTGGCCTATGGGCGTGAAGTGGATTCCGTCGGTGCTGTAAGAGAACTGATGCTGGTTCAGGCGGCTGTCGTTCGTCACTCTCAGGAACATCTTGGTCATCTTTCCTTCCTTCACCAGCGTGCGCTTCCCGTTGCTTTCGATGAATAATCCTTGCGGACAAAGCCCGACTCCCAGGAACTGCTTGCCAGAGCAAAACACACCGGAATAGCAGTTGCCGTCAACCTCTATGAGCGTAGTACTCTCGCTCAGATATCCCACTACTTTTTGCGTAAGCATATTGCGACAGGCTTTCAGACTGTCAGCGGTCAAGGCGTGAAGGGTCAGCCAACCTTCGCGCTCGGTAAGATTCCACTTTTCATCAACGGGATTGTGGTTCCATTGCCACTGAAGCCCTAAGGATTCGTTGAAATCCTCTCGGGGTGCTATCACGCAGTTCTGAGCGTGGGTAGACGAATGATGTTTGCAACACGAAGCACCCTGCTGCTCTCGGGCTTCTATTCCGCAGTTCTGAGCGTGGGCTGACGAATGATGTTCGCGGCACGAAGCACCCTGCTGCTCTCGGGAGTCTATCACGCAGTTCTGATTGTGGGCTGACGAATGATGTTCGCGGCACGAAGCACCCTGCTGCTCTCGGGCTTCTATTCCGCAGTTCTGAGCGTGGGTTGACGAATGATGTTCGTGACATGAAGCACTCTGCTGCTCTTTTGTCTGAGGCAAAGGACACTGCCACTTGCTGACGGGTTCTCCGACGCCATTTCCGTCGAGGTCGACTCCCATATAGGGCCAGTCGTCTTGCCAGCCTGCAGGTTGCAAGTGGACAACACGCCCCAGAACGGGTGTCTCCTGGAAGTGATAGAACCACCAATTGCCGTCGGGTGTGTCGACCAATGCCCCTTGATGAGGACCGTTCACCTGGGTTGTTCCCCTTTCAAGCACGATGCGCCTCTCGTAAGGACCATAGATGTCTTTTGACCGCAGCACCGTCTGCCAACCTTGTCCGACGCCGCCTTCAGGGATAATCAGATAATAGTAGCCGTTGCGCTTGAGGAACTTCGTGCCTTCCGCCACAGGACCCGTATAGACCGTCACACCATCATCGAGCAGTTGTTTGCCGTCGGGCGACATACGATGCACGATAATCGGGCCTGCCCCGTGCCTGCTGCGACCCAGATAGGCTTGTCCGTCTTCATCCCAGAAAGGGCAGGGGTCTTCCCACTTCGCAATCCGCTTCACCAAATGCAGTGGGCTCCAAGGGCCGCGGGCATCTGTAGCCGTTGTCATGTAGAGTCCCTCCTCGGGTGTGCAGAAATAGATGTAGAACTTTCCTTCGTGATAGCGAATCGCAGGCGCCCACGAACCTCCCGCATAGTGCTGGTTCGAGTCCCATCCGGGTTCGTCGAATCGACTGTACACCTGACTCACATAGCGCCAGTTCACCATATCGTCGGACTCCAGCACTTGCATTCCGATGAAGTGGAAATCGGACGCCACCATATAATACTTCGTGCCCACACGAATGACGTCTGGGTCGGAAAAGTCGGCATTCAGCACGGGATTGACAAACGTCCCGTCGCCCTGATCGCCCCATTCCAACTGGGCATTGGCGGTCATCATGATGCTCGCAAGAACGGTAAAGAGAATCAATCGTTTCATAGGCTTATTCTGCATCAATACGGACGAAGTCAGGACGGGCATCTGCCTGTTCCGTCAGTATGGTTACTTGATTAAAGTTGATATTGCGGGCGTGGCGCACGAAGAATCCCTTGGCGGGCAGGTTGCCCCACATCGTCGCTTCCGGATACGCTTTTTCTTTTTCGTCGGCCACAGCCTCATCGATGGTCTTCAGGTCAGCAGCCGCTACGCCTCCCTTGTGGTGAATGGTGATGTTTGACAGCCACACATTCTCTACGGGATGATTCGGAAGTCCCGTGATGCTGCATCCCATCGAACCCGCGTTCCGAATCTGGATGTTGTTGAGATGTACGCCGTTGATGCTTCCTACATGATCAATCGGCACGATGTTTTCCATATCCTTGCCGCTCGAGAGATAGCCTCTGCCCCGATTGCCCAGACGGATGAAGATGGGCGACTCCGTTCCTTCAACCGTAAAGTCAGAGACGCTGACATTCTCCATCACGCCACCGTCGACAATCTCCAGCGAAATGGCAGATGAGCCAATCCATTGGCCGAAGAACTTCTCCTTCTGGTCGTAACTGGGCTTGACAACGATACCCGATATGTTAATATTCCGGAATCCGCCGTTCGTCTCTGTGCCGAGTTTTACGGCGTTGCAATGACTGCTGATCACGCAGTCGCTGATGCGTACATTCTCGCAGAGACGCGGCGAAGTAGATTTCAGCGTAATCCCGTCGTCGTCGCTGTCGGCTATCATTCCTCGCACGATGACTTCGTGGCAGCCGTCAATGTCGAGCGCATCGTTGTTGTAGTTATTTCTGTTAAAGACCTTGATTCCGTCAATACAGAGTCGGTCGCAGGCCAGATAGTGCTGCATCCAGCAACCACTATTGCGGAGTGTGATGTCCTTGATGGTGATGTCCGTACTCTGGATGAATCGCAGCAGGTGAGGACGCGTAATACCCTCATCGTTCCACGAAAGTTTCTCGAAGGCGCGACCTCGTCCGTCGATGGTTCCGCTGCCTGTAATCGCCACATTGCTCACCGAGTCGGCATAGATGAGTTGTATCGTCGTGGTCTGCGTTCGCAGCGACACATAACTCGACTTCATCGCCTTGTAGTCTTTGAGGTCGGTCGAGCCGAAGAGTGTTGCCCCGCGCTCCAAATGCAGTTCAACGTTGCTTTTCAGCACAATGCTGCCCGTCACGAATTGTCCTGTGGGAATCACGACTCGTCCGCCACCTTGCCTACTGCACTCGTCGATGGCTTTCTGTATGGCCATTGTGCTGTTCGACTTCAGGTTGTCGACGGCCCCGAAGTCCACGATGTTGTAATCGGCCGCAGCAGCCGTCAGCACACAAGACAACAAAACAAGAAGAAACCATTTTCTCATATCTCACTTTTGTATAATAGTTCTAACTCCAAGGCAAAGATACGAAATAATACTGAGAAATGGAAGAGATTTCGTAAAAAAACAGAACAAACCCAATGATTCCTGCCTGCAAACCGACCGAATGCTCAGGAAATTCTTCTTCGTATCGCGTCCCACCAAACCTTCAGACCACTCAGCGTCGAATGGCCGAAGCTCTTCGGCGAAATGTGGTGAACAGGATTCTTCGTCGCGGCTTGTTCTGTTTATGCGATGCAAGACGAAAGGGGAGAGGAGTTGTTGCAAGAAACATTCTTCGTCGCGGCTTGTTCTGTTTATGTGATGCAAGACGAAAGGGGAGGGGAGTTGCTGCAAGAAACCCTCACCATTCAAAACGTAGCACCAATATCGATACCAATACCTGCTACGTCAGAAATCAAGACGCCTAAGGCAACGTTGAGATTCAGCGTTTTGACAATATGAAAGTCAAGGCCAATTTTCGCCTTGATGATGGGCGAGAACCTGTTGTCGTAATTCTCTTTGCAGGGCGTCTTGTCGGGATAATAGCCGCCACCAGCCTCGACGCCCAATAGGAACGAGTCGTTTGAATGGGCATTGAAAGGCAGATAGTATGTGTAGTCAGCATATAAAGGTATGAAAGCCACCTTGCCGTTGCCGTTTGTGGGGTCGGCGTCGTCGGTGATGTCCGTTTGCTGGTAACCCGTCCCGATTCCCAGATAGTGCTTCCGATTGAAACGCCAACCTGCAGAAACGTCAATGTGTCGCTCCGTGCAATGAATACCCGCTGATGTGCCGACTTTCACACCATACTGCATTCCTCCGTACTCTATCGTCTGCGCTTCTGCCTTGGGAGGAAAAATCACGAATAGTACCGTGAGCAGAAACGTGCCAAAACTCTTCATTTTTATTGTTCAAAAAATAGTTTGCTATCTTATAAATGCCATTCTTCTAAAAACATTGCATGAGGAGATTCCTATTTAAGTAAATTTAACGGAGTGCGTTCTCCACAGGTCGCTAAACATTTATTTGACTTGAAACTTGGAAATATAAACAATTCTTCGTATCTTTGTCGTCATAATATGGAATTCTTCAATGCTTTAAGCGACTGGCTTTGGACCTACATCGTCATCACGATGCTCGTGGGTTGTGCGCTCTATTTCACTTGGAACCTTAGGGCCGTGCAGTTCACCATGCTTCCACTCATGCTTCGCAATCTGTTCATGCCCCCGTCTAACTACCCTGAAGGGAGAAACCTTGATAATCCCCTCGCAATAGAGGGGGAGGAATTGGAGAAAGAGACTGCAGGCCGGAAGATTTCCTCCTTCCAGGCCTTCGCCATTAGTCTCTCGTCGCGAGTAGGAACGGGCAATCTGGCAGGAGTGGCGAGTGCCATCTTCGTTGGAGGCCCCGGGGCTGTGTTCTGGATGTGGGTGATGGCGCTGCTGGGCGCCGCAACAGCATTCATGGAAGCAACCCTTGCTCAACTCTTCAAGCGGAAGGGGAAAGATAGTTTTTTCGGCGGACCTGCCTACTATATGAAGTATGGTCTTCGTCGCCCCTGGCTGGGCATTCTCTTTGCTGTGCTCATCATCTACGGCTTCGGACTTGCCAACCAAATCGTACAGAGCAACACGCTTTGCGACGCTATCGGCGAGGCCTTCAAAGTGCCTACTGAGTACGTCGCTGTTGCATTGGCCCTGATGACGCTCATCATCATCTTCGGAGGCATCCATCGCATAGCCCGTTTTTGTGCGATGGTCGTGCCCTTCATGGCACTCGGCTATATCCTGCTGGCGCTTTACATCCTTGTCGTTAACTTTATGGAGATTCCTGCTATGCTGAGCCTCATTGTCCGCAGTGCCTTTGGTTGGGAACAGGCTGCCGGAGGAGCAGTCGGTGTCGCCATCATGCAAGGTGTGAAGCGTGGGCTCTTTAGTAATGAGGCGGGCGAGGGCAGTGCTCCGAATGCTGCAGCCACAGCCACCATTCCGCATCCCGTCTATCAAGGCTTGCTACAAAGTTTAGGTGTTTTTACCGACACGCTCGTTATCTGTACCTGTACCGCCTTCATCATCCTGATGAGCGGACTCTATACGGGAAACGACGATGGTATCATCCTTACGGCTCACGCAATGGATCACCATCTGGGTAGTTTCGGATCTTGGTTCCTGACGGCCGCCATCTTCCTCTTTGCCTATAGCACCATTATTGCCAACTACTTTTATGGCGAGACGAACGTTCGCTACATTTGCAACAAGCAATGGGCTGTCAACCTGTTTCGCTGTCTCAGTGGCATCGTTGTGCTCATGGGCGGCTTCATGACGTTGCAGCAGGCATGGAGCATCGTTGATCTTGCAATGGCACTCATGACCATCATCAACCTCATCGCCGTCTGCCTCTTGAGTCGCTACGCGTTCCGCCTACTGAAGGACTTCAAGGAACAACGCTCCAACGGAACCAAAGAACCTTGTTTCAACCCCGATCTCTTCCCCGAAGCCGATTTGGAAGGGTGGAGATAGAAACAAAAAGCCTCCTGCCTCCATTTCTTGGGGCAGGGGAGTCTTCCGACTTCAGGTTGTCGACGGCCCGAAGTCCATAATGTTGTATCGGCACCAGCAGCCGACTGCAAACCGATAAGAATAATCGTAGAATTGTTGATGATTCGGTTGTGCAAATGTTGTGCAAGTTTGATAAAAAGAAAAAGCCAAGTCGTTGATTATCAACAACTTGGCTTTTGTTTCTGTCGGGATTACTGGACTCGAACCAGCGACCTCGCGCCCCCCAGACGTGTGCGCTACCAACTGCGCTAAATCCCGAACACTTGCAAATTCGCGCTGCAGAAAGACCCTGCTTATCGCTTGTTTGCGGGTGCAAAGTTACAAAGTTTTTATGATACGTGCAAGAATTTTCGAGGAAATTTCAAGAAAAAGAGTGATTTTTGCATGTTTTTCGGTTATGAGGGCATTTCGAATCACGGAGAAATAGGTAGAGAAAAAAGAAATGGGCAGGGTCTTCGCAGATTCCCGCCCATCATTTCTAAAACTAAAAGAGAGATTTATTTGTAAGCATATTTGTGTGAATTGTGTTGGGTAAATAGGGTGGTTTTATGTGATTAATGATTCTTGCCGAGAAGTTGATCACCGTAGAGCAGTTCAGCAGGAACGAGCATAGCGTAACTGAGTTTGAACTCCTGACTGGCTTTCTTGCGAGTGTAGTTGGTGACGAATCCAGTCGTTCCTCCAGCAATCATTTCGTAGACGAGTTTCTCCGTCGGGGCCTTGAAGTGTTGGCCAAGGATGCTCCAGTGGCTGCATTCCACAGTGTTCTGTCCGTTTTCATAGTTGTAGGTCAACAGGTAGGCGTTCTGCCAGTCGTTCGTCCTCTCGTTCCACTTCAGCGTAGTGCGGGTTGCCAGACGTCCCTGATCATCGTAGGTGTACAGATGTTTCAGATGGGGCTTGAGAACCTCGATGGACTTATTTCCGCGTGTGGGCTGCGAAATCTTCCGATAGACGTACTGCGTCTTTACCGTATTGCCCTCGAGGTCGGCATTGTAGACGTAACCGCTGTTTTCACTTGTCACAGCGTTCATGTAGGTTTGATACACGGCTTCCTTAGTGATGGTTTGTGCAGATGAGGTCAGACTGACCAGGCACATGGCTGCAAAAAATAATACTTTTTTCATAATTTCATTTGTTGTTATTTGTTGTTGTAAATTTATTTGTTGGCGTCCTTACGCTTATTAGACTCAGAAATGGTCAATTTGTGACACTTTTCGTTGCTAAAGAATCTTAAATTTTATTTGTTGATCAGCCATCAAGGTTTTTTGTGAAGAAAAATCACCTCTATTTGGCTGGTGAAGCAAGTAAGTTGAGAATTTGTTTCCTGCTTGCTTCGATTGTTTGACGCAATCAGTGCCGGAAAAGTTGCAGGAAAGTAGAAAAAAATGATAAAATCGAACAAAAATACTAGATTTGAATGAACGAATCAACAGTTGGGCTTCGCCCAGTTCAACGCTCTATGGGCAGGTTCAAAAGTTCAAGGGTTATTAGTCGAGGAAGGAGGAAGGAGTAGCGAGGAACGAGATTACCTTTTCCTGCAGACTTCATAGCCCCCTTAGCGCAAAGCGCAAAAATCGGTATTATTTCTTAGTTGTGAAAATGGTTAAAAGTCTATTGTATACTCAAGATTTAAACTGTTCTCGCCATTTCCCTCTGCCTTAATTACAAAAGGCTCTTTATCTCTGCTTACATAAATTCTTGCGTGACAAGATATTAATGAACCACTTTCGCCAATCAGGCATTTCAAAGATGTTTTAAACCCCTTTTTAACAGGACCATATGTTCCTTCCCATGTAGTTGTTTTTGTTGAGTTTGTCTCTTGGATTGTTTGGGTTCCGTTTTCCGTAGTGAATGTATATGTTCTTGTAACACTGAGGTGCTGACTTTTACAAGTTGCCTCATACTTCACATAATAGCGGACTTCATCCTCCTTTTCTTGTTGTTGCTCTTCTTGCTGATCTGGATTGATAACATCCTTATCGTCGTCCTTCGAACAGGAAACAACCATAAGGGCACCCAATGCCAACATCAATAATAAGAATATCTTTTTCATGTTATATAGCTTTTAGTCATTTGGTCATAATGTTTATCATCTGCAAAATTACAACTTATTGCTGAAACAACAAAAAAAATCCGAATTAATTTCGCAAAACAGGCGGTTGATGCACGTGCACCAGCCGCCTTGTTGGTTAGGGTTTCGGGAAGTTCTTGATCTTCAGGTCAATGCCGAGCAGACAGTTGGGCTTCGCCCAGTTCAACGCCCATCGGGCTGTTCAATCGGCTTCGCCTGTTCAATTCGCTTCGCTCGGTTCAAAGGTGTAGCGCTAACGCAGTAGAAGAGCCTTCTACAAAGTCCCCTCCTTCGGGAAGGCCAAGACAAGGCGACGATTGAGTATCGTCGGTAAAGGCATGGGGTGCAGTTCTCGGCTGCTGCAAGACTGGCGAAGCCTAAGTCGAAGCGGAAGTCGCAAAGAACAAAGGGGGCCAGGGTTAGCCGAAGGCGGGGGTGGTAGCGAACCATTCTTAACCACTCATAACTGTTCTGAACCGTTCTTAACCACGCCTCTCAGGCGTCAGGCCAAACACGACGTGACTCCCAGCGTGGTTCCAATCGCAGTCAAAATCGCAATGAGCGTTTGTATGATGTATTTCCAAAATTCCTTCTTGTTCATGAGAATAAGTTTCAAGTTTCAAAAATAGAGGAGAGTGGAGAGAGGAGAGAGGAGAGAGAAGCCCTTCGGGCTGTTCAAAAGTTCAATCGGCTTCGCCTGTTCAAGGGTTCAAAGTTTTTTCTTTTTGCCCACAGATTACACAGATGAGCACAGATTTTTCGATTTCACAGATTGGCGCTAACGCAGCCACAATTTTCGGACAAGAAAGGATGAGATGTTTCTTTGAAACAGGTGGCTGGCAGTCGGCTACGAGGGCAAACTCGTTTGTCGTTTGAAGCAGATCTGACACCAAGCCGTTTAGGCCATCCTTTCGCTTTCGTTGTTTTCGTTCATTTTCGGAATCTAAATCTATTCGTCCTCCGTTGGTATGGTTGTCTTCTGAATCCCCTTTGTCTTAGCCCGCTTCCCCGATTAACGGGGACCGCTCAAATCTAGTCCGTAGGACTATCCCCTATGTCTCCTTTATCATCCTTCTCTCCAATTTGTAAAGATTATTTACCAATAGAGTACGTCTTTGTAGGTTACAGAGCATGCTTCTATACCTATATAAAGACCGTGTTTATACCCCTATAGAGCATGTCTTTCGATAGTCGAAAGGATGTCTTTCTGAGGTAGAGAGTAATGCTCCCTTGGGTAGAGAGCAATGCGTTCCAGAGTATAGAGGAGGCCTCTCCCCCGACCCCTCTCCTGCAGAGAGGGGAGTTTGCCAGGATGTCTCAGCAGGAAATGTGAGAGGACAGGCTCCCTCCCTGCAGGGGAGGGCGGGGGGAGAGGCCGCCTATTTACTCCACCGCGTTCTCCGGCGTCTCCTCACAGGTGATACCATCGAGGAAGACACGCTGGCGAACACCGCCGCTGGCGTTGGTCCAGTGCGTCTCGGGCTGGAAGTTGATGCGCGAGCCGACAACATGCTTGGCTGCGGTGAACTCACGTGCGGTCTCTGCCGGCTTGGTCTTCAGACCTACCTTGAACGAGCCGAAGCCGTCGAGCTTGATGCGGTAGCCTTCACCGAGCCACAGGCTCATGACGACGACCAGCTCATCGAGCACCGCGAGCACGTCGGACTTCTTCACC
>JAILFH010000087.1 GCA_024697645.1 Prevotella sp. | reverse complement strand
CAGTAATTTTGTCCTCGGTAAACATTAGCGATATCTTTTAGTTTGACTTTACGGGTGGTACTACAAAGTTACTAAAAATATCGCTAATTTCCTAATAATCAGACAATTATTTCATATATTAATTTCGTCGAACTCACGTTAAAATTAAGGGGAAAAACAAAGAACAGCGCTGAAAGTCTTTCAGAACTTTCAGCGCTGTCTGCTATTAATGTGTAATCAATAGGATTACCTTATGAATTCATAGACAGAAGGAACTCGTCGTTATCTTTGGTACTAGCCATACGTTCGTGAATCGTATTCATAGCCTCGATGGGGTTCATGTCGGCAATATACTTACGCAGAATCCACATACGGTCGAGTGTTGTCTTGTCTTGCAGCAGATCGTCACGACGAGTGCTTGAAGCAACGAGGTTGACTGACGGGAAGATACGCTTGTTGGAGAGCGAACGGTCGAGTTGCAATTCCATATTACCTGTACCCTTGAACTCCTCAAAGATCACCTCATCCATCTTCGAACCAGTATCGATCAGTGCTGTTGCAATGATTGTGAGCGAACCGCCACCTTCAATGTTACGAGCGGCACCAAAGAAGCGCTTGGGCTTCTGAAGAGCGTTTGCGTCAACACCACCCGTGAGCACCTTACCGCTTGCAGGGCTTACTGTGTTATAGGCGCGGGCAAGACGCGTGATGGAGTCAAGGAAGATAACGACATCGTGGCCACATTCCACCATACGCTTAGCCTTCTCAAGCACAATACCTGCAATTTTCACGTGGCGCTCTGCAGGCTCATCGAACGTAGAGGCAATAACCTCTGCATTCACCGTACGAGCCATATCGGTCACCTCCTCAGGACGCTCATCAATGAGAAGCATCATCAGATAGGCTTCAGGGTGATTCGCAGCAATGGCATTCGCTATGTCCTTCATCAGAATTGTCTTACCAGTTTTCGGCTGTGCAACAATCAGCGCACGCTGTCCCTTACCAATTGGCGAGAACAAATCGACGATGCGAGTCGACATATTAGTTGTCGCGTTGTCGCCACAAAGCGTGAACTTCTCCTCAGGGAAGAGCGGCGTGAGATGCTCGAAAGGAATACGGTCGCGTACTTCCTGGGGCACACGTCCATTAATCTTCTCAATGCTTGTCAGCGGGAAATACTTCTCACCATCGTGTGGCGGACGGACATTTGCCTGAACCACATCACCCGTCTTCAGACCAAACCGCTTGATAACCGCATTGGTCACATAGACATCGTCAGGAGAAGACAGATAGTTGTAGTCGCTCGAACGCAGGAATCCATAGCCGTCGGGCATGATTTCAAGTACGCCATTAGCCTTGATAATATCCTCAAAATCGTACTGAGGCTCCTCATTCACAGGTGCTACAGGCTGATACATAGGCTCGCCCTGAGGCATCGGAGTCGTAGGATTGTCGAACATATCATAAGTGGGAACTGCACCGTGATCCTCAATAGGAAGGTCGGCAACGATAATGAAGTCAGTTCCGTCCTGTGGATCGTCTGCCCAAACATCGTTAATAGGCATCTCTGGTTTGTCCTCACCTTCATTGTGAGCATTAATCTTTTGCTGCAAGCGCGCGAGAAGGTCGCTGTCAGGACCCTCGTCATTGCTCTCCATTCCTGATGCAAAAGCACCCTCAGGAGCGTAAGCCTCAACGGGTTCCTCGGCAGGAATATCTTCTTCAGGCTGGAACTCTTCTTCCTGAACATCTTCCTCAGCCTTCTTTGCCTCAATGGCAGCAATCAGTTCAAGTTCTTTCTTAGACTTGCGGCCACGATGCTTGGGCAGTGCCGCAAGTTGTTCTTCTGCAGAAATCTCCTCAGTAGGTTGAGCAACTTCTTCTGCAGGGACTTCCTGCTCGACTTTGTCCTTTGCCTCATTGTCAACAGGTGCTTCAGCCTCTTCCTTGAAAAGTGGAGCCTGCTCCTGAACCGAGACCTTGTTCTTTTTCAGATCATAGTTCTCGCCTTCCTTACCGTTAACAGAATAAACGTGGTCTGTATCTTTCTTCACGATTCTCGTGCGCTTACGCTTTGTTCCAAGCGGATTCTTTGCCGCTTCTGTGCTGGCCTGTTTCTCCAAGATGTCATAAACCAGCGCTTCTTTGTCACCGATGTTTGAGTCGGCACCAAGTTCCTTTGCAATATCGGCCAGTTCAGCAAGGTCCATGGCCAATAAATCATCCTTGTAATACATGAATATAGTGTTGTTGATTTTTTATTCTGATCTCCGCAATACCTAATAGGTATAAACGCGAAAATTGAAAAGTTGTAATTGTTGAAATTCGAAAAGTGTTTCAAGAATAGAAACGCTTAGTCCCATGTTTTCATAAAACCGTTGCAAAGTTACAAAAAAAAATTGTACAAACGAGGTATCACAAGTTCTTTTTTGGGGAATTAACGGTTTTTAACTAGTGACGAAAATACCCTATTCCCTACTCCATCATTTATATTAATACAGGTAGAAGAGAAACGAGGAAAAAAGGAGTGAGAAACGAATCATAAGGAGGTTTATATTTAAAGAACAAGACCCATAGAAGATTTTTATACAGGAGGCTTATATTATATATAAGGTGAAAAGAAAAAGGGATGCGAACAACGTTCACATCCCTTAAAAAGAGTATTGTATAAAGTTTAAACTTTACTCACCTTTTTCGAGTTTAGCCTTCAACTCAGCAAGAGCGTCGAGGTCGCCAAGTGTTGTGCTGGCAGCGACGTTCTGGATGCTGGGAGCAGCCTCCTTCTTAGGAGCAGCCTTGCGAGCAGCAGCCTTCTTAGGTTCTTCCTTAGCCTCCTCGAAAGTACGGCTGTGAGAGAGGATGATGCGCTTGGTCTCCTTAACGAACTCAATCACCTTGAACTCGAGTTCCTCACCCATCTGAGCCTGTGTGCCATCGGCCTTCACGAGATGCTTCGGAGTAGCAAAGCCCTCACCGCCCTCGTTGAGCGTGATAACAGCACCCTTATCCATCATCTCAGTGATCTTACCAGTGTGAACGCTACCGGGAGTGTAGAGAGTCTCGTAGGTATCCCAAGGATTGTCCTCAAGTTGCTTGTGACCAAGCGACAGACGACGATTCTCCTTGTCGATTTCGAGAACTACAACCTCGATGTCGGCACCCTGTTGTGTGAACTCTGAAGGATGTTTCACCTTCTTGGTCCAACTCAGGTCGCTAATGTGGATCAGACCATCAACACCCTCTTCGAGTTCAACGAAGATACCGAAGTTGGTGAAGTTGCGAACCTTAGCCTGATGACGTGAACCAACGGGATACTTAGTCTCGATAGACTCCCATGGATCTTCCTTCAACTGCTTGATGCCGAGAGACATCTTACGCTCCTCGCGGTCGAGAGTGAGGATAACGGCCTCAACCTCGTCACCAACGTGTAGGAACTCCTGAGCAGAACGCAGGTGCTGGCTCCAAGACATTTCGCTGACGTGAATCAGACCTTCAACACCAGGAGCAATCTCTACGAATGCACCGTAGTCAGCAATCACAACAACCTTACCCTTCACGTGGTCACCTACCTTCAGTTCGCCATCAAGAGCGTCCCAAGGATGCGGAGTGAGTTGCTTAAGACCAAGAGCAATACGCTTCTTCTCGTCATCGAAGTCGAGGATAACAACATTGATCTTCTGATCGAGTTCTACAACCTCATGAGGATCGCTTACGCGGCCCCAAGAAAGGTCGGTAATATGAATCAGACCGTCAACACCGCCCAGGTCTACGAACACGCCGTAACTGGTGATATTCTTAACGGTACCTTCGAGGATCTGACCCTTCTCAAGTTTAGAGATAATTTCCTTCTTCTGAGCCTCAAGTTCAGCCTCGATGAGTGCCTTGTGGCTTACAACAACATTGCGGAACTCCTGGTTGATCTTCACAACCTTGAACTCCATTGTCTTTCCTACGAATACGTCGTAGTCGCGGATGGGATGTACGTCGATCTGAGAGCCGGGCAAGAAAGCCTCGATACCAAATACATCGACAATCATACCGCCCTTCGTGCGGCACTTGATGAAGCCCGTGATAATCTCCTCGTTGTCAAGAGCAGCGTTAACACGCTCCCAACTCTTCGAGAGGCGAGCCTTTCTGTGAGAGAGCACCAACTGACCCTTGCGGTCCTCAGCATTCTCCACGTATACTTCTACGGTGTCGCCCACCTTCAGATCAGGATTGTAACGGAACTCGCTGGCTGCAATGATACCATCGCTCTTGTAGCCAATGTTCACGATAACTTCCTTCTTGTCCACATGGGTCACCACGCCGTCCACCACCTGATGGTCAGCAACTTTGTTGAGTGTCTCATCGTAAGCCTTCTGAAGTTCATCACGACTTGCACCCACTGTCGAACCCTGCTCAAATTCTTCCCAGTTGAAGTCCTGCAGCGGTTCAATGTTTTTAAGATTTGACATAAATGTTAATTAAAAAATTTGTAAATAAATAAAGTTAGACTTTATGTTTTGAGAATGAAAAATTCCCATTTGCCGCAACTCTCAGCCAGCAGGTTTCTTACCCTTTCAGGTCCTTGCCTTTGCCTTAAGCCGCAAAGCGGCTGCAAAGTTACTCATTTTATTCCTAAAAACTTCTATTTCAGGCCTTTAAACTTTAGCGGATTAATATTTATTAACTTTTAGACGGTAAAAGTGGCAGTAAGAAGGCCCAAATTCACTGAATATCAAACTTTTAACTCATAGTATCAGATGTCCATTATTCAAAGATTGGCAGTTCGAAAGAAGTATAAAAAAAGTACAAAAAAGAGGAATTGTTTTCGAGAGTCATTCTAATATTAAAACAACAAAAATGGGGATGCGTGTTCGCATCCCCACTCTTGAAATATTGGTTTTTGAAAGATTAATCTTCTTCCTTTTCTTCGGCCTCGTGAGCAGCGATAAGAGCCTGCTGAATGTCGTTCGGCACGAGTTCGTAACTTGCAAAGGTTGTAGAGAACGATGCACGACCACCAGTGAGCGAACTCAGAGCAATGCAATAACTGGAGAGTTCCTTCAAAGGAATCTTTGCAGACAGTTTTTGATAACCACCCTCTGAATCCATACCCATGATGATAGCGCGACGACCCTGGAGGTCACTCATCACATCACCCATGTAATCTGACGGTACGAGTACTTCCAGATCGTAGATAGGCTCAAGCACCTTTGGTCCTGCCTCCTTGAAGGCTGCAGAGAATGCGTTACGTGCTGCAAGCATGAACGAAAGTTCATTACTGTCAACCGGGTGCATCTTACCATCGTAAACGATTACGCGAACGTCACGAGCATAAGAACCTGTGAGAGGACCACGCTCCATACGCTCCATAATACCCTTCAGGATAGCAGGCATGAAACGAGTATCAATTGCACCACCAACAACTGAGTTGATGAAGACAAGTTTACCGCCCCATTCGAGATCGATTTCTTCCTTGCCCTTGATATTCATCTTGAACTCCTGACCGTTGATCTTGAACGATGTAGGATCAGGCATACCTTCTGAATAAGGCTCAATAATAAGGTGGACTTCACCGAACTGACCACTACCACCTGACTGCTTCTTATGACGATAGTCAGCACGAGCCATCTTCGAGATAGTCTCACGATAAGGAATCTTCGGCTCTACATATTCCACAGGAATCTTCTCGTTGTTCTCCAGACGCCACTTCAGTGTACGCAGGTGGAACTCACCCTGACCATGAATAATGGTCTGGCGCAATTCCTTAGACTGCTCAACAACCCATGTGGGATCTTCCTGACGCATCTTCAGAACTGCTGCCATCATCTTCTCCATATCAGAAGAACTAACGGGCTTAATTGCGCGAGAATACTTAGAATTAGGATACTTGATGAAGTCGAACTTCCAGTCTACGTCCTTAGCATTCAGGGTGTTACCTGTCTTAACGTCCTTCAATTTCACGGTGCAGCCGATATCACCAGCCTTCAACTCATCAACGGGAACACGATTAGCACCAGCGCAAGCATAGAGTTGGCCCATGCGCTCCTTTGAACCACGATCAACATTGGTCAGGTCGTCGCCAGCCTTAACGCTACCACTCATCACCTTGAAGTAAGAAACTTCACCGATGTGAGGCTCCATACCAGTCTTGAAGAAGAAGAGAGATGTTGGACCAGCGCTATCAGGATGAATAGCAACGCCAGCAGCATTCTTCACCTCAGGCATGTCGCTTACGAAAGGTACTACATTGCCGAGGAACTCCATCAGGCGACGAACACCCATATCACGACCTGCGCAAACGCAGAATACAGGGTAGATAGAACGAGTTACAAGACCCTTGCGAATACCTTCACGCATCTCATCCTCAGAAAGATTCATCTCCTCGAAGAATTTCTCCATCAGCGTGTCGTCATTAGCCGCAGCGGCCTCTACAAGAGCATCGTGCATCTCCTGAGCCTTGTCCATCTGATCAGCAGGAATGTCCTCAATGATAGGAGCACCACCTTCGGGCTTCCAAGAGTACTTCTTCATCAGCAGTACGTCGATAACTGCATTGAATCCAGGACCTGTAGCAACAGGATACTGAACGGGAACTACCTTTGAACCATAAACATCCTTCAGGTTGTTCAGAATCAGATCGTAGTCGCAGTGTTCCTTATCCAACTGGTTTACAAGGAAGATAACGGGCTTCTTCAACTTCTCAGTGTTGCGGAAAGCGTTCATCGTACCTACCTCAGGACCATATGTTCCATTAACGAGGATCACAGCCTGATCGGTAACATTCAGCGCCGTAATAGCACCACCTACGAAGTCGTCCGAACCCGGACAGTCTATAATATTCAGCTTTTTGCCGTTCCACTCAGTGTGAAATACTGTGGAGAATACCGAATAGCCATACTCCTGTTCCACAGGGAAATAGTCACTCACCGTGTTCTTCTGCTCAACGCTGCCACGACGTTTGATTATACCACTCTCAAAAAGCATTGCCTCGGCAAGAGTAGTCTTGCCGGAACCCGCACTGCCAATCAGCGCGATGTTCTTAATCTCATTTGTCTGATAAACTTTCATATCAAAAGGTTTTTAATTGGTTTGTAAAAATTTGTCGCCGAAATTACATATTTTTCACCAAACAGCCAAATCTTTTGGCAAAAACCTTCATTCTTTTAGAACTTATTAGTAATTTTGCAACATAAATGGCAGGTTTATACATCCATATTCCGTTCTGTAAGAGCCGCTGTATATATTGCGGTTTCTATTCGTCTACGCTTCATGCGTGGCAAGATCACTATGTTGATGCAATCTGCCACGAAATGGATTTACGAAACTCACCCGCTTCTAACGATAAATCCCCTAATACTACTCTCTCCACTATCTATTTGGGAGGAGGAACTCCTTCACAACTTTCTGAAGAGAATCTTAGGAAATTATTCCTATATATAAATAAGGTATATGATACACAAGACGTGAAGGAAGTGACTTTAGAATGCAACCCCGATGACGTGACTGATGAATTCTGTAAATTGCTACACGATCTTCCTGTCAACAGAGTGTCGATGGGCGCTCAGACTTTCTGCGACGAACGACTTAGATTTCTGCGTCGCCGACACACTGCAAAGCAAGTGACAGAAGCCGTTGGTCGTCTTAAGGATAATGGAATTGACAACATCAGCCTTGACCTTATGTTTGGTTTCCCTGAAGAAACTCTTAACGAGTGGGAGAAAGACATTGAACAGGCCCTCTCTCTCAATGTTGAACATATTTCAGCATATTCGCTGATGTACGAGGAAGGAACTGAACTATTCCAACAGTTGCAAGACAAGAAGATACAGAAAATTGATGATGATCTTTCCCGCGATATGTACGAACTCCTCATCGACAAACTCGAAAATGCAGGATTCGAGCATTATGAGATTTCAAATTTTGCTCGCACCAAGCGAAGTCTGCATAATTCTTCCTACTGGAATCAGACACCCTATATTGGACTGGGTGCTGCAGCACATAGTTATGATGGCAAGACAAGATCGTGGAACGTGAGTGATCTGAAGAAATATGTAGAATCAATTGAGGCAGGACTAAGACCTTTCGAATACGAGGAAATTGATGAGGAAACTCGTTATAACGATATCATCACAACAGCCCTTCGAACACGTGAGGGAATCAGCCTCACTGCCCTACCCCAGCACTATCGTAACTACCTGATACAAAACGCACAACGTGCTTTGGCTTCAGGATTACTTTATGTGGACAATAATCACATTCGGCTCACTCGGCAAGGCCTTTTCGTCAGCGACGACGTAATGAGTGATCTTATCTATGTATAGAAGTGAAAAAGCAGTGAATAAGCCCTTTCTACGCGTTAAGAGAGGTTAAAGTATCATTAAAAGATTGTATGTGAGAACAGAGGTGGGCTTTTTTTGCTAATTTTGCAGGAAAATTTGAGAGCAACAATGACCGAAGATAAAAGAACAAACCCATTTTTCCTATCCTACGACACGCCGCATTCTACGGTGCCATTTGACCGTATACGCCTTGAAGACTACGAAGAAGCGTTTTTAGAGGGCATTCGTCGTGACGATGAGGAAATAGAGAAAACTATCAATAATCCAGACGAACCGACATTCGAAAATACTATTATTCGCCACGACTACTCCAAAGGCGAATATTATTATGACTTGCTGGAGCGCGTTTCGACTGTTTTTTCCAATATGCTCAGTGCTGAGACCAATGACGACTTAGACAATCTGGCACAGAAGATGAGTCCGCTGTTGACAAAGCACGCTAATGACGTGAGTTTGAATCCACGTTTGTTTGAACGCGTGAAGTATGTCTATGAGCATCATAGGGAACTGACTTCTGAGGAGCAGATGTTACTCGACAATTGCTATGACGGATTCGTACGCAGTGGTGCATTGCTCGACAAGGCAGGAAAGGAACGTCTTCGTCAACTCACCGAGGAATCTTCTCTTCTTTCCCTTCAGTTCTCCCAGAACTTACTGAAGGAAAACAAGGCTTTCGAACTACATATCACTGATGAGCAAGACCTCGACGGACTTCCCGAGACGGCACGTGAGGCCGCTGCATTAGCTGCTCGCGAAAAGAACAAAGAGGGTTGGGTATTCACGCTTGACCATCCGTCATATGCTCCATTCATGACCTATTCTACGCGTCGTGAACTGCGCAAACAGATGTATATGGCCAAGAACACGCTTTGCACACATGACAATAGCGAGAACAATATTGAGATATGCAAACGTCTGATCAACCTCAGACGAGAAATGGCTCAGTTGTTAGGCTATGAAACTTATGCTGACTATGTGATGAAACATCGTATGGCCGGCAATGCAGATAATGTATACAAACTGCTTCACGAGTTAATCGAAGCCTATAAGCCAACGGCGCTCAAAGAGGTGGAAGAAGTAGAGAAGATTGGCGGTGAGAAACTTGAGCCCTGGGATTTTTCCTTCTATTCGCATAAATTGCAGATGGAGCGCTACAACCTCGATGCTGAGATGCTGCGTCCCTACTTCCAACTCGACAAAGTTATCAGCGGTGTATTCGGACTTGCCAACCGTCTCTACGGCATTACATTCAAGGAAAACAAAGACATTCCCGTCTATCATCCTGACGTAAAGGCCTATGAAGTGTTCGACAAAGACGGTTCATACTTAGCAGTATTCTATGCTGACTTCCATCCGCGAAAAGGCAAACAGGGTGGCGCCTGGATGACAGAATATCAGGGACAATGGATTGAGAAAGAACGCGTCTTGGAGAATGGCGAAATTCGGCCTGAGCGCAATGTTCGTCCCCACGTGAGCGTAGTGATGAATCTCACAAAACCTACGGAAGACAATCCTGCTCTGCTTACACTGGGTGAAGTGGAAACGTTCTTGCACGAATTTGGTCATTCGCTTCACGGAATGTTCGCCAACACTCGTTTCGAGAGTCTTTCTGGTACCAATGTATGGTGGGACTTTGTAGAACTCCCATCACAATTTATGGAGAATTATGCCGTTGAACGCGACTTCCTGCGCACATTTGCCTTCCACTATAAGACAGGCGAACCACTTCCAGACGAGTTGATTGACCGCATCATTCGCAGCCGTAACTTCATGGCAGCCTATGGTTGTTTGCGCCAAGTTTCATTTGGACTGCTCGATATGGCTTATTACACCAAACGCGATGAGTTCACCGACGACATCATACCCTTCGAGAAAGATGCGTGGAAAGAGGCTATCATCCTTCCCCAACTGCCAGAGACCTGCATGACTGTTCAGTTCTCACACATTATGGCCGGAGGCTATGCTGCTGGCTACTACAGTTACAAATGGGCAGAAGTTCTCGATGCCGACGCCTTCAGCGTTTTCAAGCACGAGGGCATTTTCAATCAGGAAACAGCACAGCGCTTCCGCGATTGCATCCTCTCACGAGGTGGTACCGAACATCCCATGAAACTATACGAACGTTTCCGTGGGGGTAAGCCAACCATTGATGCATTGTTGGAAAGAAACGGAATAAAAGTGACAAGGAAACAATAAAATATGGAATCAAAACAAACACTCCTTGACCAACGCTATTTGCGTATGGCACGCATCTGGGCGGAAAACAGTTACTGTCAACGTCGACAGGTAGGCGCATTGGTCGTGAAGGACAAGATGATTATCAGCGACGGCTACAACGGAACGCCAAGTGGATTTGAGAACATCTGTGAAGACGAATCAGGTGTGACAAAGCCATATGTGCTTCATGCTGAAGCCAATGCTATTACGAAACTTGCCCGCTCGTCAAACAATAGTGACGGTTCCACAATCTACATCACTGCCTCACCCTGCATCGAGTGCGCCAAACTCATCATTCAGGCAGGAATCAAACGAGTGGTCTATGGCGAGAAATATCGTCTTACTGACGGAATTGAATTGCTCGAGCGTGCAGGAATTGAAGTCATTTACATGGGAGACTAATTATGAATAATAAGAATAGATACATGCCCATTATGCTGGCACTCTGTGTAGTGTTTGGCATTATGATTGGCACATTCTATGCCAACCATTTCAGTGGCAATCGGTTGAATATTATCAATAGTGGAAGCAACCGACTGAACAACCTGCTTCACATTATCGACGATCAATATGTTGATAAGGTGAATCTGGATTCGCTTGTCGAAAAGGCAATCCCACAAATACTTGCCGAACTCGACCCGCACTCTGTCTATATGAGCGCGAAGGATGTTCAGGCTTCAAACGACGACCTGAAAGGTTCATTCTCAGGTGTCGGTATTGAGTTCGTGATTCGTGAAGACACAATCCACGTGCAGAGTGTCATCAAGAATGGTCCAGCCGAACGCGCAGGACTATTGGCCGGCGATAAGATTGTATCTATCGACGATAGTGCTTTTGTAGGAAAAGAGGTTACAAATCAGGAGGCAATGCGCCGTCTGAAAGGTCCGAAGGACACTAAGGTAAAGATTGGTGTGGCGCGTTATGGACAGAAAGAAGTGAAGCACTTCACTGTAACTCGCGGTGAAATTCCTCAGCGCAGTATCACCTCTACTTATATGATTGACGACCATACGGGCTATATTCGTATCAAGAACTTCGGTGAGACTACTTATGGAGAATTGCTTGTTTCGCTCGCAACACTCTCTCAGCAGGGTTTCGACAATCTCGTGATTGACCTTAGAGACAACACAGGTGGCTATCTTGACCGAGCCATTCAGATTTCAAATGAGTTCCTGCCGAAAAACAAACTCATCGTCTACACGCAAGGCCGCAAATATCCCAGACAAGATTATCGCAGTGACGGCCACGGAAGTTATCAGCAGATTCCACTTGTGGTGCTCATTAACGAAGGTTCTGCTTCAGCCAGCGAGATTTTTGCAGGAGCAATGCAGGACAACGACCGCGCTACAATTATTGGCCGTCGTTCATTCGGTAAGGGTCTGGTTCAACAGCAGATAGAGTTCAACGACCACTCTCTCATCCGACTGACAATTGCGCGTTACTACACCCCATCTGGACGCTGCATTCAGAAACCCTATGAGCCAGGACACGATACTGATTACGAACTCGACCTGATGACGCGCTACGAGCACGGAGAGTTCTTCTCACAGGACAGCATCAAGCACACTGGTCCCGCCTATCACACGGGAATTGGCCGCGAAGTATTTGGTGGCGGTGGAATAACGCCTGACATCTTCGTTCCCGAAGACACGCTGAACGTAACCCGCTACTATCGTCAGGCTGCTATGAGCGGGCTCATTCTGCAGTTTGCATTCACCTACACTGACAACAACCGCCAAAAACTCAGTGAGTTTAATGACATGAAGAAACTTTCCGATTATCTGGTGCGACAGAACACTGTGGAAAAATTTGCGACCTATGCTGACAGTCATGGATTGAAGCGCCGCAACCTGATGATTCAGAAGTCGCACAAACTGCTGGAGAGATACATCAACTCGCGCATCATCTACAACATTCTCGACGAGAATTCGTGGCATCAGTACATCAATCAAGATGATCCTGTCGTGATGGAAGCATTGCGTATTTTCAAAGAAGATGCGGCTTTTCCAAAACGTCCAGAACCAAAGGAAGAAAGCAAGACTAAGCAGAAAGTGGCTTGGGCAAAACACCCCTATGACTACAATCCTCTGCACGAACGAGTAACTGTTGTTGTAAGAGCATAAAGAAAAAATATTGAAACTCCGAATAATAGAAAATGACGCCGCACCTATTTGTGTAGCGTCATTTTTTCTTTTACCTTCAAATCTATCTGAATATCAATACCTCCAACAAGAGCGTTTTTTCTTAATCGAGCACAAATTGATTTGTAACAAGAGCAGTTCTACATTCCCCACTCAGAGAAAATAATAAATCTCCCGCAAGAATTGGCTTATTTCCCAATCAGAAAATATGAATATCGGCTATCACCATTGCCCCAACCTCAGCATTCAGACGCTTCACTAATTGAGAACGCATCATAGAGAGATCCTGACGCAATGCTGGATTTGTTATCTTCACGTGCAGCGTCTGGTTCTTGATAAACTTATCTCCAGTATAGCGAACGACAGTAGGACCTGTTACCTTTTCCCACGCATCTATCAACCGCTTTTGCTGCAACGGTGTCTCAAGACCTTCCTGCCGCAAGAAATTCTGCAGCACTTCTGCCAAAGATTTCACTTCACGCCTAAACATACCTTCCTCCTATCTACATTTTTGCGTTACTTCCCTGTTCTACGATATTCCCCTTTTCCACACGGAACAACTTATACTCTGTTGTTCCCGCACTAAGAATCTGATCAAGATGGTCGCGATTGGTGTCTGTAATGAAAATCTGTCCGAAATTATCACCAGAAACCAACTTCACTATTTGCTCCACACGATGAGCATCGAGTTTGTCAAATATATCATCAAGCAACAGCAAAGGCATCGTCTGATTTCCAGTTCGCTTCAGGAACTCAAACTGCGCAAGTTTCAATGCCAGCACAAAGGTCTTATGCTGACCTTGACTGCCTTCACGCTTAATGGGATAACCACCGAGCAACATCTCCAGATCGTCACGATGACTACCATGAAGAGAATAACCGACGGCCCTATCTTTCATTCGGTCGCGCTGAATAACCTCGAGCAACGGACCTCGCTGACAATGAGAAACATAACTCAGCGAAACGTCCTCTCTGCCCTCGGCAATTTGTTTATATATTTCCTGAAAATACGGTATCAGTTCTTCTACAAATTCGCGGCGTTTCTCATAGAGAATCTCACCATTTCGAGCCATCTCCTGCTCCCAGATTTCAAGAAGAGTCTGGTCGGGCTCTTCCTCCATCTTCAACAACGCATTACGCTGCTGAAGCGCCTTGTTGTAATTGGCAAGTGTCTCAATATACGAACGGTCGTATTGGGCAATCACCATATCCATCAGACGACGACGCTCCTCACCTCCTCCGTCAATGAGAAGTGTATCTGAAGGCGAAACAAAAACTATGGGAATCAGACCTATGTGCTGAGACAGTCGCTTATATTCCTTCTTATCGCGTTTGAAGTGCTTCTTCGTTCCGCGTTTCATCCCACAATAGATGGCAATCGGCTGTTCCTCACCGCCTTCCAAAGTCTGAATGAAATCACCTTCCAGAACAAAAAATTCCTGATCGTGATTGATGACAACCGAATCAATCGAAGTGAAAGCACTGCGACAAAACGACAGATAATAAATGGCATCAAGTAAATTTGTTTTACCCTCGCCGTTATGGCCGATAAAACAATTCACCTTTGCCGACAAGTCGATATCTGCCTGAGCAATATTCTTGTAATTAATGATTGATATATGTTTCAGAATCATGTAGACAACTGCCTTTCGAAGCGCAAAGTTACTAATTACTGACATAAAAAACAAATGAAAAACAAAAAAAATGGCAAATAAATTTCAGTATGTGATAGAAATTCTGTAATTTTGCAACGCTTTATGCGAAATTGAAAACGAATAATCAAAAAAATAACAATTACAATAATGGCAAACAAAAAACAACAAGAAGTTCTCGACGTCAACGAGACACTGAACAAATCAGAGGCATTTATCCTCAAGTACAAGAAGCCCATCATCGCTGCTGTCGTTGCTCTCATCGCAATTATCGCAGCATTGTTCATTTACCAGAACTACATTAGCGGTCCGCGTGAGGACAAGGCAAGCACAGCCCTTGGACGCGGTCAGGAGTATTTCAATGCAGAGCAGTTCGACAAGGCTCTGAATGGCGACGGTGCCAACTATGCTGGTTTCCTGAAGATTGCCAGCGACTACAGCAGCACTGATGCTGGTAACCTCGCAAACCTCTATGCTGGACTTTGCTACGCAAATCTGGGCAAGTGGGAAGACGCAGTGAAGTATCTCGATCAGTTCTCACCCGCCGACGACGCAGTGGTTAGCCCCGCTGCTGTTGCTGCTCTTGGTAACGCCTATGCACACGTGAAGCAACTCGACAAGGCTGTTAGCGCACTGAAGAAGGCTGCTGATATGGCCGACAAGAAGGGCGTAGACGGTGTCAACAACAGCATTGCTCCCACCTTCCGTCTGCAGGCTGCTCAGATTGTTGAGTCACAGGGCAACAAGGACGAAGCACTGAAGATGTATCAGGACATCAAGAAGAAGTACGTGAACTCTGCACTCGTTCAGAGCCAGGAGATCGACAAGTACATCCAGCGTCTCGAGAGCAAATAATCAAACAAAAAGACAATGGCTACAGCACTCCATAACCTTAACGACTACGATTTTTCACAGGTTCCCGATGCCAGCAATATGTGCTTCGGCATTGTGGTTGCCGAGTGGAACCACGAAATCACAGGTGCCTTGCTTGAAGGATGTGTAAGCACACTCAAGGATCATGGTACTTTGCCTGAGAACATCCATGTGAAGACTGTTCCCGGTTCGTTTGAACTCATCTACGGTGCTCATCAGATGTGTCTGAACGGTGGCTACGACGCCGTTATCATTCTGGGTAGCGTCATTCGAGGCGAAACTCCTCACTTCGACTACATCTGTCAGGGTGTAACCTATGGTATCGCCCGTCTGAATGCCAAGAGTGAGATTCCCGTGGTATACGGTCTGCTCACCACAGATACGCTAGAGCAAGCACAAGACAGAGCAGGCGGCAAACTCGGAAACAAAGGTAGTGAATGTGCTGTTGTTGCTATTAAGATGGCAAAATTCTAAGTAATTCAAATGCCCCACTTGGGCAATTATTTACCACAAATAAGAAAGAAGAGGATGGTGTTAAACGCCATCCTCTTCTTCGTCTATCTCGTTGTTAGCGGGCTTCTTTCCACCGCCAGTTTCATCCTCAACTGCTCCAGTGTCTAATTGAGTATCCTTACTGATCTTGACGTCGCCAAAGCGCGAAATCTTCAAGACCAGCGGCACATACTCATCGCTCATCTTATCTGGCGAACCAACGCTTGCGGCAAATGCGAGATTATCGCCCTCAGCCTTGTCTAACACAATTCCCAGTAGAGCACTATTCTTTTTGTAGAGAGGATCTACATAAGCATCAAAATCGGACTTCGTGAACGTACGACTGAAGAACACACTTCCATCCTTACGCGTTATCTTCACCGTAATCTTGTTGTCGTAATATTTATTACCCTGACCATCATCGGCAAGCGGCAACGAAGGATCTGCCTGACGTTGCACATAAACCTGATAGGTTGAACCCACCCACTCGGTCGGAGTGGTAGTTTCATAATCGCCGACCTTCTGCGTTGGTTTCTTCACCTCAACCTTAGGCTTCGTGGTGATAATATCCTCACTTTGCTTCTTTTCCTTGCAAGAACTCATGCCCATAACAGTAATCGCCATTAAGAGCAATTTCAACTCATTTTTTCTCATCATGCTGCAAAGTTACGAAAAATCGAGGGCAGAACAAAAAGATTCCTATCTTTTTTTATGCCGAGATCAAGTAACTTCGGCGATTATAGGAGCCAAAGTTACGAAAAATCGAGTGCAGAACAAAAAGAATCCGTTCTTTTTTTATGCCGAGATGAAGTAACTTCGGCGATTACAGGAGCCAGAGTTACGAAAAATCGAGTGCAGAACAAAAAGATTTAACAAAAAAAATGCCCATCAAATAGATGGGCATTGCTATCCTTCAAACTACTAAATACCTATTAAAGTCAAAAAAACACGATATAATAAAAGTTCAGTTATAAAAAATACTGGCCTCACGGCTTAGTCTCGTCATCAATGAGTCGATTATTGGTTCTGATTACCATTGCGAGGCCCTCCCTGACCACCGCGGCGACCACGACGCTCCATGCGCTGCTTCTCTGCAGCCTGATACTTCGTGAACTGCTCCTCGGTCAGAATTGTCTTCAACTCATTGTTATAGTTTTCGCGTTGTTGTCTCATTTCCTGCATACGGGCTTGCATTTCTTCACGTGAAGGACGCTGCTGAGTCTCAGTCTGTGCCTCAGCCTGCTGAGTAGCACCACTTGCTCCGTCAACCTTCTGTCCGCCACGGTTTCCACCACGCTGTCCTCCACGAGGTCCGCGAGGTCCGCCCATCTGGAATTTTCCAGCATATTTTGTGTTCAACTCTGTGAGTTGAGCAGCCTGATTAGCATCGAGCCCATATTCCTTTACCATGCGCTCTGTCTGCATCTTAACCATTTCAGTCTTGTCCATTCTGCGCTCCTGGCGCTGACCATTGTTCTCCTGAGCCATTGCTGTGGTTGTCATCAGTGCAACCACCATTGTAATCATTACTTTTTTCATTTTGTAAACTTTTTAGAAAAACACACTTTAAATATATGAATATATATATACGTTTTTGCGTTGATTTTTATGTGTCCGGTCGTCATAATTGACCCGAAACTATAACTAAGACGATTCAAAAAGCAGAAAGTTTAATCAATTATGAAAAAATTTGCTAGTTTCGATTAATTTTCTTACTTTTGCGAATAAAACAATAACTATCGAAGTCAAAAGCCAATGAAACATATACCCCTCTATCTCTTATTGCTACTGCTCGTTGCAGCCTGCAAATCCGATAAGACTGACGAAAAGCCACGGGAGCCTCAGTTGCCGGAGTTGGTTATGCAGATCCAGAAGCAGTCAAGACTATACAGCACAGAATGCCACGTTCACAAGATTATTTCCCACAACGACACGCGCCAACTGCAGGGAAGTATTCTCAATCAGGACTTTTCCTTCGACCTTCCTCTTGGCAAACGGAGTGTGGCTATTCCCGTAGAAGCAACAGTAAGGGCTTTCATCGACTTCAGCACCTTCAGCACCGACAATGTCAAGCGAAATGGCGATCAAATTGAAATCATTCTGCCCGATCCGAAACTTGAAATCACGAGTACTCGCATCAATCACGAAGAAGTGAAGCAGTATGTGCCCCTGCTGCGCAAGAATTTCTCTGATGAGGAACTCACAAAACTCGAACATACGGGGCGAGAGGCTATCGTCAAAGAACTGCCGAAACTGAATCTCACCGAAACAGCACGTCAGAATGCGGCGCGTACCCTGATTCCACTGATAGCCGACATGGGATTTCCCACCGACAATATCACCATCACATTCCGCAAACAGTTCTCTGCCAGCGACCTGCCCGCCATGTTGCTGAAAAACGAAGTTCAATAGACTATGGCAACAAAACCGACTATAACAAACGAAGAAAATAAGGAGAAGACCGAGTCCTTCTACGATTTCCTCCTTAAACTCATAAACGGACTGTCGCGTACGGCCCTCATCATCATTGGTGTCATCGCAGTTCTGCTCATTGCGGGATGTGCCCTGCTCTTCTGGCTGCTAAGCGGCAACAGCAGCACGCTTACGACAAAGGATCAGGTTGATCTTTCCCCTACGCAGGTAGAGAGCATCAAGGCAATCGGACAATGGGAATTCCTGGCCGTTAGCGACGAGGAACTCGTTGACACCGTGCGCTATGGATTCTTTGGCGACGACGAACTCGTTCGTATCTACAGCGGAACGCTCCGTCTCGGAATCGATCTGGCCGAAACTGAGGAAAACTGGATTCGTGCCGATGCTGACACCATCAGGGTAATTCTTCCCCCCATCAAACTCCTTGACAAAGACTTCATCGACGAAGCCAATGCACGAGCCTTCTACGAAAGCGGAACATGGAGTCAGGCCGATCGGAAGGCACTTGCCCAGAAAGCCCGCCGCAAGATGCTTGCCCGTTGTCTTACGCCATCAAACATCAAGTCTGCTGAGCAAAACGCTACTGCCCAATTCCACCAACTTTTGCGCTCGATGGGATTCCCAAATGTTTCTATCAGATTTAGAGAAACGAAATCTACCCGTTCAAAATAGACCTCTACCTTTTAGAATAGAACATAAACTATTCTGAATTGGATTCTGCCGTTCAAAATAGCACATAACTGTTCAGAATAAGATACAGTGTTTCAAAACTTCTCAAAGCATGCCTTCTAAACACTAAAAGACATGCTTTTTTCATAAATAATCGCTGAATTAACTAAGTTTTGGGGCTCATAAACCCAATTTTTCCTTGATAAATTAGCGGTTTTCCCTTATTTTCACATAGAGCAAAAAAACGTAATCTGCTGATAATTAATGATTTACGGATTTACGTGTGACAATTGTGACAAATGACACCCCGTTTTTTACACACTTCAGAGAAATTTAATGGAACCAGAAGGCTTTCATGGCAGAACCTCTCATTAATCAACCTTCAAATTCAATCAATTTATGGGTCTCAAAAATACCAAAAAGTGCAACAAATGAGCTAAAAACTATAACAAAACACTAAAAAACTACTATAAATACTTCTAAGTTCAAGTTAGAAGTGCAAAATCTGTAGTGCTGGCGTAGTTCTGAAAGCTATGAAAAACACTGCGGAGGTTTGCCTTAGCGGCAGGAGGCGCAAAGCCTCCTGAGAGCGGACCAGAGGAAGCGAATCCGACAAGCA
>JAILFH010000065.1 GCA_024697645.1 Prevotella sp. | reverse complement strand
ACAGTGGTTAGAAAGTAAAGGTTTTACAGTTATCCGTTTCTCCAACGATGAAGTAATCGCTGCTCCAGCTCTCTTTGCCCAAAAAGTTAAAGCCGCCCTTAATTCTCCCCTCCCTACTGGGGAGGGGTCGGGGGTAGGGCTCTCTCCCCTCCCTACTGGGGAGGGCCAGGGTGGGGCTTCCTGCCAGTTCGTTACAACTCGTTTCGGAAATGTGCTGGGGTCAAATGGTTCGGTGATTCCGCTGTTTGAGAAACAGATAAAGGAGGGAGGACCGGTCACGGTGACCGATCCGAATGTCATTCGATACTTTATGCTGATTCCTGAGGCTTGTAAGTTGGTACTGGAGGCAGGAACGAGAGGTAATGGCGGTGAGATCTTCGTGTTTGATATGGGTAAGCCGGTGAAGATTGCAGATCTGGCCAAACGTATGATCCTGCTGAGTGGTGCGAAGAACGTGGAGATTCAGTACACAGGACTTCGTCCGGGTGAGAAACTCTATGAAGAACTGCTGTCGACGGAAGAAAATACAAAACCATCGTTCCACGAGAAGATTCGTATTGCCGAAGTGCGTGAGTATGATTACGAGCAGGCTTGCCGTGAGATAAACGAACTCATCAATATCAGCCTGAAGTATGATGATATGGCTACTGTAAAGAAGATGAAGGAAATAGTTCCTGAGTTTATCTCGAATAACTCGGTGTACACGGAACTGGATGGGAAGTAAAACAGAAGGACATAAGGTTTTAAGTTTGGATAAGAAACAAAAAATCAAGAACAAAAGAAGTATAAAAGACATAAACTTTTGTTTTTCTCGAACTACTCGGTGTACACGAAACTGGATGGGAAGTAAAACAAAAGGACATAAGGTTTTAAGTTAGGATAAGAAACAAAAAATCAAGAACAAAAGAAGTATAAAAGACATAAGCTTTTGTTTATCTCGAATAACTCGGTGTACACAAAACTGGATGGGAAGTAAAACAGAAGGACAAAAGGTTTTAAGTTAGGATAAGAAACAAAAAATCAAGAACAGAAGAAGTGTAAAAGACATAAGCTTTTGAATGATTTCCTTTGTATTAATAAAATAGAAAAAGATTAGTTTAAAGACCGATAAATAATCATAATGGAGGTTGACATTGAAGCTTTAATAAAAAAGGTCATTGACTGTGCATATAAAGTTCATTGTATTTTGGGCATTGGTTTTGAAGAAAAAGTCTATCATAATGCCTTGATAGTTGAGTTGAAAAAGTTTGATTTATTTGTTGAATCAGAAGTACCGTTGAATGTCTATTATGAAAATGTTGTTGTAGGAAATTATAAGGCTGATATCATTGTGAATCGATGTTTGATATTAGAGTTGAAAGCAGTTTCGGAATTAACGTTGAATCACGAGATACAATTAGTGAATTATTTAAATGCGACTGGAATAAATGATGGTTTACTGATAAATTTTGGAACAACCAAGTTTAAACCTAAAAGAAAATTTCGGTTAGGGAAGAATTGAAATCTATTCTTAAGTACTTTTGGGATTTATGTACTTGATTTTATGTTCTTAAATATCTTAATCGTTTTTGTTCTTATGTTTTAAGAGTTTTAAGTGATATAATATGGAGACACAAACTAAACAAGAGAAATATGAATTGTTGTGCCAACAGGTAGAGAGTCTGGTGGCTGGTGAGAAAAATGTGACAGGCGTGCTGGCAAATGTGTCGGCAGCAATGAAGACGATGTTCCCAGAAGAATTTTTCTGGGTGGGGTTCTATTTAGCACCACAGGAGCCTACCCCCGTCCCCTCCCTAAAGGGAAGGGGGATTGAGCCTGCTGGGATGAGTGAACCTACACATGAATCCTTGAGGAAAGAAGAGGGGATACATAATCATCAAATTAAAAAGAGTGGGGTATTGATGGCAGATCCTATTAGTTATGGGTTGCTAAAAGAGAATGCTGAGGAAATGAGGAGAAATCCTACGGAGGCAGAGTCTATTTTGTGGAAAGCATTGAAATCGAATGCGTCAGGATTGCATTTCCGTAGGCAACATATTATTCAAGATTTTATAGTTGACTTTTGCTGTTATGATAAAAAGTTGACGGTTGAATTGGATGGTGGTTATTACGAAACGCAAGAACAAAAAGAGGCTGATGAATATCGCAGTGCAGAATTAAAAAGACTGGGATTTACAGAATTGCGTTTTAAGAATGAGGAAGTAATTGGCAACATTGATCAAGTTATATCTGCCATTCAAGATGCAGCCTCTCGCCTCCCTTCCCTTCAGGGAGGGGTCGGGGGTAGGCTTTTACTGGGACCTTTCCAGGGAACTGTGGCGTGTTACTCAATTCCTTATGGTAAAGGAGTATGTGGAACAGCATGGAAGGAAAGGAAAACGCTGGTGGTACCCGATGTGGAAGAATTTCCTGGACATATCGCTTGCTCTTCGTTGAGCCGATCGGAGATAGTGGTGCCGATATTTGTTAAAGACGGTGATGACGAACAGGGTGATGTTTGGGGCGTCATTGATATAGACAGCACGGAACTGAACACTTTCGATGAGGTGGACGCAAAGTTTCTTGAACAAATTGCGGCAATCCTATCTAAATCTTTAGCCACGGATGACACGGATTGTCAATCTCTTTTATAATGTCACGGAAATTTAATCACTGATGAGGTTTCCAAAGTGTGTAGCGAACAACGTTCGCGGAGAGTAGTGCAACGAAAAGTAGGCCTTGGCCGAAGGGTAGGCGGAGCCGAAATGTTATGAAAAAGTAAAAAGAAAAGAAAGTGATTTTCTCAGAAAATGTTGCAATTATTTGGTAATTTCGTCAAGTTACATTATCTTTGCAGAAATCTTTTGAAGAAATAGGAACCTAAATAGAAAAATTATGATTGACGTAAAAAAGACATTAGCTGATGCTGAAGAGCGCATGGAGATGGCAGCATTGTTCCTGGAGGAATCGCTGAATCGTGTGCGTGCCGGACGTGCTAACGTCGCCATTCTTGATGGCGTGAAAGTGAATAGTTATGGTTCGATGGTGCCACTGAACCAAGTCGCTAACGTGTCGTGTCCCGATGCTCGTACGATTGCTATTCGTCCATGGGATAAGAAGGCTATCCGCGATATCGAAAAGGCAATCATGGATAGTGACGTGGGTATCACACCTGAGAATAACGGTGAGATTATCCGTCTGGGTATTCCACAACCCACAGAGGAGCGTCGTAAGGAACTCGTGAAGCAGTGCAACAAAACTGGCGAGAAGGCAAAGGTAGAGGTGCGCAATGTGCGCAGCGAAATCAAGGACAAACTGAAGAAAGCCATCAAGGACGGTCTTTCGGAAGATAACGAGAAGGATGCCGAACTCGAGTTGCAGAAGATTCACGATAAGTTTATCAAGAAACTGGATGAACTCCTGGCTGCTAAGCAGAAGGAGATTATGACAGTGTAAAGTTAAGCCTACCCCCGTCCCCTCCCACCTTTGTCCTTAGCGCCTTCTACTTCGACTTGGGCTACCGCCAGTCTTGCATAAGTCGAGAACTGCACCCTTAGGCGGCGTTGAAGATTATCAATCTTCATCTTGCCTAGACCTAAAGGGAAGGGGGTGGGGCCTGCCGGGATGAAGAAGTCTGCAAAATCTATGACTAAAGGAAATTGCTTATCCCTGTTCCCTTCCACCTTTGTCCTTAGCGCCTTCTACTTCGACTTGGGCTTCCGCCAGTCTTGCATAAGTCGAGAACTGCACCCTTAGGCGGCGTTGAAGATTATCAATCTTCATCTTGCCTAGACCTCAAGGGAAGGGGGGTGGGGCCTGCCGGGATGAAGAAGTCTCCAAAATCTATGATGAAAGGAAATTGCTTATCCCTGTTCCCTTCCACCTTTGTTCTTAGCACCTTCTTTTCCAACTTGGGATTTTGCCAGTTTTGCATAACTCGGGAATTACACCCTTAGGCGGCATTAAAGATTATCAATTCTCATCTTGTCTAGACCGTAAGGGAGGGGAGAGTATGAGGGTGATAAGTGAAAAAGTAATTTGTTTTATCTATAGCCTGATGCCCATATATCCATATAGTTTTCCCCGTAGAGGGAAGTGCTGTGGTTAGTCTCTTCTTCCCTTCCCTTTAGGGAGGGGATAGGGGTAGGCTTTTGAGGGAAGGGCAGGGTTAGGCTACTTATTTTAATTTGAAAGGATTAGTCATAAAGAACACGGGATCGTGGTACACCGTTTTGACGGATGAGGGCGAAACCGTGGACTGCAAGGTGAAGGGAAACTTTCGCCTGAAAGGTATCCGCAGTACGAATCCCGTGGCTGTGGGAGATAGAGTAGTGATTGAGGAGAGAGGAGAGCGGAAAGATGGCTCTTCACTCTCCTCAACATATATCACAGCCATTGAGGATCGGCGAAACTATATTATCAGGAAATCGTCGAACCTCTCGAAGCAAAGTCATATTCTGGCGGCAAATGTAGATCAGGCATTCCTGATTGTCACGGTGAACTATCCCGAGACGTCCACAACCTTTATTGATCGTTTTCTT
Source organism: Prevotella sp. (assembly GCA_024697645.1). Classification (GTDB taxonomy): domain Bacteria; phylum Bacteroidota; class Bacteroidia; order Bacteroidales; family Bacteroidaceae; genus Prevotella. The sequence continues at coordinate 19,615 of JAILFH010000065.1, read as the reverse complement.
GCTTCGGCTGAGGCTTATCGCGTGCCGGTCGTGCTTATATTTAATAAGGTGGATAGGTTGGATGAGGATGAGCGCCATCTGCTGGATATGATGATGCAACTTTATGAAACCATCGGTTATGAATGCCGTGCGATTTCTGCTGCAACAGGCGAGGGCGTAGAGGAGTTGCGACCGCTACTTGCAGGAAAGATTACGCTGTTATCGGGTAATAGTGGAGTGGGGAAGTCGACGCTCATCAATCGTCTTGTGCCGGGAGTGAACTTGCGTACGGCAGAGATTAGTGATGCGCACAAGACCGGCATGCATACCACCACATTTTCGGAGATGATAAGGGTGGCCTACCCCCAGCCCCTCCCTCAAGGGAGGGGGGATGAGCCTACCCCCAGCCCCTCCCTCAAGGGAGGGGAGAAAGACCCGTTAAGAGATGAAGATAATGGGCAGAATGTAGAGAAACAACTTGCTAGGCAGGGGGGAGAGGCTTCTCCTTCTTCTTGGCTTATTGATACTCCAGGTATCAAGGGATTTGGAACGTTTGATATTGAACCGGAAGAATTGACGAGTTATTTTAAGGAGATATTCCAATTCTCAAAGAATTGCAAGTTCTCAAACTGTACACATACTCATGAACCAGGATGCGCTGTGCTGAAAGCATTGGAAGATCATTATATTGCCCAAAGTCGTTACCAGTCGTACTTGTCCATGATGGAGGATAAGGAAGAGGATAAGTATAGAGCCCCATCCTGACCCTCCCCAGTAGGGAGGGGAGAGACCCCACCCTGACCCTCCCCCGTAGGGAGGGGAGAAAGCCCAACCCTGACCCTCCCCCGTAGGGAGGGGAGAACCTTGCGGGACAAAAGAGGCCCCACCCTGACCCTCCCCAGTAGGGAGGGGAGAACCTAGCGAGACAAAGGAGGCCCCACCCTAACCCTCCCCCGTAGGGAGGGGAGAAGCCTAGCAGGACAAAAGAGGCCCCACCCTAACCCCTCCCCAGTAGGGAGGGGAGAAGCCTAGCGGGACAAAGGAGGCCCCACCCTAACCCTCCCCAATAGGGAGGGGAGAAGGCTAGCGGGACAAAAGAGGCCCCACCCCAACATTCCCCAATAGGGAGGGAAAATACTGACTAGATAAAGGAAAGTTGATAATAGATTACCCCCAGTTCTTCTAAAGAGGAACTGGGGGTAATTGTTAGTAGCCATGCCCACGAGAGCGCATATCTGCCTGAATCTCATGCATTACTTGCATCTGAGTTCCCTTCCCTTCAGGGAGGGGTTGGGGGTAGGCTAAAAGTTAATACCCAAGTTGGCAAAGAGGGCACCGGTGTGGGTGGAGTCGAAGGAGTCTTGTGAGATATTGGCAAGACCGGCATCGTAACCGATTTCCAAGTAGAGCATGTCGACCATCAAACCGCAACCTAAACGGATACCGCCATCGAATCGACGGAAGTTGTAGTCGGAGAAAGCGCTCTCTGCAGTACGAGTAGCCTGATCCTTGATCTTACCTCCTACACCACATGCCAGATAACCGCCAAGGAAGGGCGTCAGGGCAAGATTGCGATCCAGTTTGTACTGATATTTCAGCAGGAGCGGTACTTCCAGATAGTTCAGGTTGTAAGTCAACTTGTTGCCACTATATGACATCTTTCCACCTTTCTCCGTATATTGCAAACCTGTTTCGAAGAATAATGGTGTTGCAGGTGTGAGAAGGATGTCGGCGTTAAAACCTACATTCAGGCCAGACTTCATAGAACTTGCATCGAAATAGGAGTTATCGGAATTGAGCGTTCCACCCACAATACCGCCACGGAAGCCAAAGTAGGTATAGGGACTAGAAGATACGCGATGGGTTGTTCGGCCATAGCCACCCCGAGGATTACCATAACGGCCGTATTGAGCTTGTGCGGGCAAAGCCATTATCATGGTCAGAGCCACAATTGCCAGAGTTTTGATTTGTTTCATTGTCGTTTCCTTTCTATTTTGAGTTACACATTTCAACGATGCAAAGAAACAAATAATTTTGACAAAGGACAAGGGAGAATTCCCTAAATGTGGAGGGGGGATTCCCTAAAAGAAGGAGCCTAACCCCGGCCCCCTCCACCTTTGTCCTTTGCGCCTTCTACTTCGACTTGGGCTTCCGCCAGTCTTGCATAAGTTGAGAACTGCACCCTTAGGCGACGTTGAAGATTATCAATCTTCATCTTGTCTAGACCTAAAGGGAAGGGAGACGGAGTCTTGCGTATGTTCAATAGTTCAAAGTTCAAATGCCCTTCGGGCGTTCAATGGGCTTCGCCCGTTCAAAGTTCAACACACCTCCGGTGTTAGTTCAAAAGTTAGGCAACGGCGTTGCAGTTATGAGTAGTTATGAGTAGTTATGAGTGGTTCGATGCGCCTGCGGCGCGGGTTCAAGGGTTCAAGAGTTCAACGGATCAAAAGATCAAGAGGGGAGGGGCAGTTATGAGCAGTTATGAATAGTTCGAATGGTAATCTCTCTCCTCTTTCTACTCTCCTCTCTCCTCTATTTAGCGCAGCGAGTTAATCCATTCGACTATATCGTGGAGGACTTCGTGGGAAATGGTTTCCTCGGTGATGCCGTATTCAGTAGGATTACCTGTGGTGGCATGCTGGAAGAGGTGGTTGAGGCCGGGATAGAGTTTAAACAGACCTCTCCCTGCTCCTCCCTGAAGGGAAGGGAGGCTTTCGCCATTGTTCCATGGACGTAGGTTGGCAAGTTGCTGAATGGCAGTGAGGTTGCTATTGGGGAGGACTTGTGTGTCGAGGGAACCATTGATGGCTAAGATGGGACAACGCGTGGCAGCAATGTCTGCCGAGGGATCATAGTCGATAAAGAATTGGTACCATGCATTCTGTTCCTGCATTGCCATCATGATATGCATAGTGCGAACCGTCATGTTTGCTGGTTTGCCATTGAAGGTCAACAAAGCATTGGTCTGTTCGACGATGAGCGTATCTCCCTTTATACCTGGAGCGGCAAGAGCGATAATGAAGTCGGGTAACTGCTTGGCACCAAGCATGAAGGCAATCGTACCTCCTTCACTGTGACCGAGGATGCCGATGGAGGGGAAGAAGGAGCCTACCCCCATCCCCTCCCTAAAGGGAAGGGAGTTAGAACCTGCCGGGACTAAAGAGCCTGCATTCGAACCATTCTTTAATGATGATGTTGATAGAGTGCGGAGGAAGTGGAGTGCGCCAGCAGCATCAAGAGTGAAGTTGGCAGTTGTGGCGAATTGAGGATCGCCGGTTGACTGTCCAAAGCCGCGATCATCGTAGCGGAGTGAGGCAATACCATTTCGGGCCAGATAGTCGGCAATGACTGCGAAGGGCTTATGATCGAAAATCTCTTCGTCGCGGTTTTGCAGTCCACTTCCCGTGATGAGAAGAAGGCAGGGCGTTTTGTTGGGGGAATAATCAGCGGGAAGGGTGAGTGTTCCTGCAAGCATGGGAGTATTGGCAGAACTATCTGCAGAGGGGAAGGTCACCTCAAATGTCTCGTAAGGGAATGGAGGCAGAGGTGTTTGTGGGCGTTGCCTAACCAATTCCCCTGCAGAGAGCGTGAGAGGTAGGGAGAAATCACGCTGTTTGAATGTTCCTACGAGTTTTCCGTCCTTCAGTTCACCTGTGTATGCTGCCAAGAGTAAAGGAAACTGCAGATTAACTTTCTCCGAAGTGAGTTCCTTTACGACACCCTTGATGCCCTTTGCCCCTTGGTCTGGTGAGTCAAGCGTGCAGATGCTATCACCATCGATGTGGAACACGAGGTTTAGTCTCATCTCATTTAGATGAAGTTCTCCATGCCATGTTCCCTGAATCTGCTGTGCCCAAGATGTGGTTGTCAGCAGGAAGAGAAGAGTGATGAGCAAAAGTAACCGCTTCATATCAAAACAGTGTTCAGATTATTTCTTGATGATTTTAATCACTGATCCATCGGTCTGATGAATGATGTTAAGACCAGATTGCGGCGAAGCAATACGCTGACCAGATGGATTGTAGATGCCAGGAAGGACAGATGACGTCCCAACCTTTTCCTCATACGAGGGAGCCTCGTCGATACCAAGCGTATGAGCAAAGGCAAGAATCTGCTCGCGGGTGACAGTGACGAAGTTCAGAGCGTAGCCATTACCGGCAGAATAGGACTCATCCTCGTAGAAGATGGCGAGGTCGCCATTTGCCAGACGAATCATAGTGGAATAGGCGGCACCACCAGGTTGGATGTTGAGAACATCCTTCCAAGTTCTTCCCTCGTTGATGCTCATGGCCAGCGTGAGGTTTTCTCGGGCAGACGACTTCACATAAGTATGGAGCATCACATCCTGGTCTCCGTCGGTAGAACGGCTGTAGTAGAGGATGTCAGCATTGCAGGCATTACCTGAAATCTGATTATTGCGATATTGCTTATCCCAAGTAGTTCCATCGGCTGAACCTCTGTTAAATCCACGCGAACCACTCTGGCGTACACTTACCATCAGACGGCCATCATTGAGTTGCTCAAGTTTAGACTCATCACAACCCGCATAAGCATTACCAGGTCCCATCTGCCAGTTCTCGCCCTCATCGGTAGAACTGATGATGTAGAGTTGTGGTGACGAATGATCTTCGTTGGTGAGGCAGTTGTTCGTGAACATCACTGTTCCATCGAAAGTGGTCAGACCCTTACCTGAAGAGATGAAGTTGCCATAGAAGCCGAGACTGTTGGTACAGTCGTTCACAGCATCATAGAAATTGCTGGTATAGAGTTGGCGAGGTTTCGTCCAGGTCAGTCCGTTATCGTCGCTGGTGCAGATGGCTGCGTTGCTCATACCATTCCAGTACATCGTACTGCCAGCAGCCATCATACAGATGAGGCGACCATTCTGGGTGCGTGCAAGGGCAGGATCACCATAGCCGTAGTCGGTTGAAGAAGAACCATCGCCAACGGCAATGATGTTCTGGGCAGACCAAGTGCGGCCACCATCCTCACTGCGTCGTATGGATACATCAATCTTGTGATTGCCAAGGTCGGCATTACTTCCATAGCGGCGATCGGCAGCAACCACGATGTTACCTTCCTTGTCGAGAATCATCGCAGGGATGCGGTAGAAGCGGCAGTTGTCAGTGGTGGGGAGGAAAGCAAAACTCTGTGTAGCAAAGATTTTTGCCTCGCCAGTGGGATCGCCAATTGTAGCAGGAATGGTAACCGAAGACGACTCACCATTGTAAGTATAATCGATAGATGTTAGTTTCGCGTCAATCGTTTCGCCAAGTGTAGCCTCGTCGCTGATGTCAGCAGTCAGCCAAAGGTAGTTAGTGCCACTTTTCAGCGCATAGTTGAGAGGCAGGACCACTTCATCGCCCGTAGGTTCTATTGTACCCAACAATGTTGGATTCTCCTCAGCGTAGAACTCCATATTACTGCACTGATAGACCGACAGACTGTTGATGTCCTGTCGTGTATTTCCCTTGAGTTGGATAGTGATGCTATTGATTGTAGCCTCGATATTTCCCATGACAGACATCCGCAAGAGTACGGCCCGCTCGTTGTTGCGTCCTACTGTCTGATAGCCTTGGCGGACACTGACGTCTCGCTCATCGATATCAGTGATGCCATTGACAATCATATCGCGAACATCATCGCTAACCGCATCCCCTTTGACGAAGTAGAATGGAACACCGCCATCACCCGCCTGATAGTAAGAGATGACAGGACCGTCGTAGCCATTGCTGACAGACATATAGGTGTTGTCGGCAGTGGTACGGATGGAGTAGTTCGTGGAGGTGAGATTCTCGAGCGTGATTCCTACTTTGTTCTGAGTGAACACCCACGTCTTGCCCTTATACGAACCCATCTTGTCAGTAGGCTCGATGTAAGCGCGGCGTCCGATATTAAAGATGTTATAGTCGCCATTCTCAGTCTTCACGAAAACCCACTGATAGTTCTCAGCAGCAGTCTTGGAATCGTTCTTTCCCGTTGACCACACAAAGTCGCCACTGTTGTCGGGACTATAATAGAGCATGCCTCGTCCATTGGCATTGACAATCTGATAGGCAGTGAATTCCTCAATCTCCTCGGGTCCTTGTTCCTCGCCAAAGGTGACAGGATAGATCTGATAGCACTGAGCATTGCCTTTACCTGCCGTATTGTTCAACTTTGTGTAGGCATACACACCAGAACTGGCACGGTCAAGACCATAAGTCACATCACCGACTGTGATGCGCGGGAAGATGTAACCATCGGCATTGAAGTTCAATGCATAGTTGCCTGCCACATCAGCAGAGAAGAGGTTACTTTCACCACTTGGAATGGGGAAATAATGGCCTGTGGAGGTCTGAATCTGCCATGTGCCATCATCCTGCTTCAGGAGTTTCATGACATAGGTAGTGTTGGTTGAACCATTCAGTGCACTGTATGACATGCCGTTAAGCATGAGTTTCTGGTTGGAGGCTTCCTCGATGCAGCAGTTGTTGCGTGGCTGATAGATGACATAGAAGCCACCATCAGTAAGTTCAGCCTCGGACTTAATCAGTTCGCCTATGTTAATCTGATAGGTTGCATCCGTGATAGGCCACTGGATATCTGTTGTGTCGTCAGCCATTCCCAGTTGAGGCAGAAATGCCATGAGAAGGCTTGTGAAAAGCAGTAATAGTTTGTTCATAAGTCTAATTGTAAATTGATTTTGTGTTCAAAATTACTTAAATTATTTGAAAAACGTGTGGGATTGCGAATAAAAATGTAATTTTGCAGAAAAATAAGGTTAGTAGGAACCCATAAAACTGAATTTGATGATTGATTACACTGAAATCAAGGACAAACGCATTGCCGTGCTGCTCTCGGGTGGTGTGGACAGTGCTGTGGTGTTGTACGAACTGGTGAGTCATGGTCTGAAGCCCGATTGCTTCTATATAAAAATAGGCCCTGAGGAAGAAGAGGAGTGGGACTGTTCGAGTGAGGAAGACCTTGAGATGGCTACAGCGCTCGCTCATCGATATGGTGTGACACTTGAGATTGTGGATTGCCATCGGGACTACTGGGATGAGGTGACGCGATACACGATGGAATCGGTACGTGCAGGCAGAACTCCTAACCCCGATGTGATGTGTAATCGGATGATTAAGTTTGGTGCGTTTGACCGCAAACGGGGGCATGACTATGATCTGATTGCTACTGGACATTATGCCCAGACAGAGGTAGACGAGCAGGGGAGAAAATGGCTCTGCACTAGTCTTGATCCCGTGAAGGACCAGACAGACTTCCTTGCACAACTTTATGACTGGCAGTTGAAGAAGGCCCTGTTCCCTATTGGGCATATGCGGAAAGAAGAGGTGCGCGAGATTGCCGAGCGTGAACATCTGGTGAATGCAAAGCGTAAGGATTCGCAGGGCATCTGCTTCTTGGGGAAGATTAACTATAACGACTATCTGCGCCGATATCTGGGCGAATGGGAAGGTGACGTGATTGACATAGAAACAGGTAAGGTGCTTGGTAAGCATAAAGGCCATTGGTTCCACACGATTGGTCAGCGCAAGGGACTTGGACTGGGAGGAGGGCCTTGGAATGTGGTGAAGAAGGATGTGGAAAAGAACATCCTCTATGTTGTCAAAGGCTATGAACCCATCAAAGCCCATCGGATGGAGTTCGTGATTAAGGACTTCCATTTTCTGACGCCAAGTGAGCAGGGCGAAGACCAATTACCACTTGAGGTGACTTTCAAGGTGCGCCATACACCAGACTATTTCATTGGGACGGCAGAGAATCTTGGAGATGGCACCTATCGTATGCATGCAGATCGTTGGGTGCAGGGCGTGGCACCAGGACAGTTCTGCGTAGTTTACGACAGGGCCTTTCATCGCTGTTTAGGATCGGGAGAGATTACGATTGACAAATGACAGATGGCAAATCACAAATTACAAATTACAGATGGCAAGTCACAAATTACAAATATGATTACAAGTTGCAGGGACAAGTCTGAGAGAACGAGTTGATGAGGCAACAAGTAGACAAACCAACGAGGCAATAAGGCAAAGAAGCAACAAGAGAACAAGTTAATAAGGCAACGAATCAATCAGGCAACAAGTTAATCAGGCAACGAGATAATTGTTAGAGAAAAATAACCACTGTTGATTTTTTGGGAAGTGACTGCAACTTTTTCGGTTTTGATTTCGTCAAAGTAATAAAGAGTTTAATTTTTCAAAACAAATAGAATATGATACTGACAACAACCCCGACAATTGAAGGCCAGACCATTCGTGAATACAAAGGACTGGTGACAGGTGAAACGATTATTGGTGCAAACATCTGGAAAGATTTCAAGGCAAGCATCCGCGATATCGTGGGAGGCCGTAGTTCTTCTTATGAGCGCGTGCTGAATGAGGCTAAAGAGGCATCGCTTAAGGAAATGCAAGAACGTGCTCGTGCGATGGGTGCAAACGCCATTGTGGGCATCGACATCGACTATGAAACTATTGGTTCAGAGAACTCTATGCTGATGGTGGCTACGAGTGGAACAGCGGTAGTGATTTAATAGAGCCCCACACAGCAGACCCAACCTGCAGACACACCCCCTGCCCCTCCCTGTATGGAGGGGAGTAATTACTCTTTACAATTGTAAGGATATACTACTCCCCTCCATACAGGGAGGGGCTGGGGGTAGGCTTTTAAAAGGGGGATGTGGATGATTTCTTCCCCTTCGGCATTTTCTGGAACTTATAGGCAAGAGTGAGGAGGGCATAACGAGGAATACAGTTGTGCCAAGTCTCAGTGCGTCCTTGTGCGTTCACGTTATATTGCGTGGAGGAGAGTTGATGCAGAATATCGAATGCCATCAGACGGGCAGTGAGTTTACCTTTCAGGAACGTTCGAGAAAGAGATGCGTTCCATACGAGGTCATCGGTGTTCATCATTGATGAGTTGTAGCCACGTCGCGAGAACATATTCAGGTCGCTTCCAAAATCGATGTTCACGAAGGGGATGGTGTATTTCGCAGTCAGTCCATAACTGAAGTCCCAGGCATTGATGGTCTGGAAGTTATCGCTTGTTCCTTTACTATGCCGCCAACTCACGTCACCTCCAACTTGCAAAGTAAGTTTATTCTTTTGATATTTCAGTCGAAGTTTCTCACTAATATTTGTAGTGTTTACCTTCGAAAGTGGAGATTCCATGCGTGCTATCTCCTCGATTGATTTTGATGAGGAAGAATAGGTCAGCATGTCGAAGTCAACGCTATGGGTATAGCCTGCACCGATATTGTTTTCAATGGAGAACAGACGGGCTTTGCCAAGAGGTCGCTCATAGCCTATGGTAGCACTTGCAACCCAGTTACCGTTGACATTATCCTGCATATAGGTGGAGAAACCCGTTGTGGAGTTATAGGTTGAACGCGTTCCCGTGGCATTCTGCGTCAGCGTGACATTACCCGTCAGATAGATGATACGTGCCGTTGAATCGTTGCGGAAACTGAACTGCGAGAATAGTGAATGGGTGGTGGTATTCTTCAGATTCGGATTGTTGATGGTATAAATCAGCGGATTCGTGGTGTCATCGGTAGGCATGAGTGATGCATAATCTGGTCTTTGAACAGACATGTTGTAACTAAGCATCTTAGAATTCTTCCCCCATTTGTAGTAAGAGAACGAAGGCTGGAACATCACGTCAGATCGACGGGCAATTGTATCAAGAACACCATCGTCATAGTGCATGCGCTCATCAATTTTCTGCAAGGGAAGCCCGAAATCTATCCATCCGTCATCATCGCCTAAACTCTTGGAGAAATTCAAACGTCCCTGATAGGTTCGTTCGAAATGGGTATGTGTGTCAGAGTTGTCGGTATCAAGCACGGAGAACAACTCAGCATTGGATGGAAGCCATCCGATGGGAGGAGTGGGAGTGTTCTGAGAGGAGAGTGGAGAGAGGGGAGTGGAGAGAGAGGGGAGAAGAGCATTCTTTACTTTCAGTTGAGGCTTGGAAAGACTCTCTTCATTCTCTTCTGAAATACCGTTGTTCATGGAGTTCAACCGATCGAGGCGATAACTCATGTTGTGGTAAGACCTGTAGGACTGATGGTAGGAGAAATTGGGTGATATGCGCCAGCCATTCAACAGTGAAATGGTGTATTCGCCATTGAAACTGAAGTTGTAATTGTTAGAATGTGAGTCGGTGTAGCGGTTGCGGAAATCGCTTACTCCCGTCTGCATATATTCCGTGAGGTTCTGTGAAAACGATTCAGAGGGTTTGTTCTGATTATAACCGATGGTGGCCCATAAAGAGATACCATCACCCCATGGTAGTTTCTTGAACCAATAAAGGTCGCTATTCAAGTTGACTGAACGATAGTTGTTCAGTCCAAGATTATGAGTGCGGTTGGTGAGTGATGCAGCCTGCCAAGTGGAGTCGCTGCTCTCTGATGTGAGGTCGCCATTACTATAGTCCAGACGAGTGCCAAAGCGTAGTTTGATAGGCACATTCAATGTGAGATGATTGTTGATGGAGAAGCGGAAATCCTTTTGTTTTGACAATGATTCCGAACCGCTGAACACACTTCCTTCCGATCCAAAACGCTCACTCGAAGTTCGGGTCTGGTTGTCGGCATTGTTCCAAGTCAGAGTGGCATCGAATCGTTCTTCCACATTCTTGTCCTGATCTTCCGTGGTGAGGTTCAGACCCACCTGCTTTGTAGAACGAAGTCCTTGCGGTTGGTTGGCAGGACTCCAGTTGCCATCCTGTCCTGGACGACGATCTTCGTTGACGTTGTTCAGATTGCCAAACAATGAAAGTCGTGTATGATCGGTGTAATAGAGAGCAAAGAATCGACTCAGGTAACGGTCATCAGTTCCGACGCCACCTTCGATATTTGCAAGCAATCCGCGATTGTATTCCCGTTTCAGTTTTACATCCATCACGAAGTCCTTCTTCGTAGTCTCCTGTCCTTTCCATTGGCTTTCTTCCGATGACTTGTCGTAGACTTCTACTGTCTGTACTGTGTAGTAAGGAAGGTTGTCGAGCATCACTTTGTTGTTGCCCTTAAAGAAGTCCTTGCCGTTGAGCGTCAGGAAATCCACCTTCTTGCCATTCACATAGATGTCGCCATTGTCTTTTAACTCTGCTCCCGGCATTTCGCGTACCAGTCCGTCGAGCATAGAACCTTCAGGAAGATTAAAGGCAGAGGCATTGTAGACAACAGTGTCGCCTCGATAGGCGATTTTTACTTTCGTGCCCGTCACCACAACACCATCGAGTGAGCCCTCACCAAAGATATCGTCCTCCTCGGCTTTCTTCTTGAGCAAGATACGTGGCATCTCAAATTCATGATTACGGGCAATGTATCTCATATTGTAGTTGATGAAACCGGGGTGATAGCCTTCGCATTCAGCCTTGATAATGAAATGTTCGGGTTTGCGTGGCACGCGGAATTCATAGTAAGAATCACTGGTACCCCATGTCCACATCCAGCAGGTAGTGGTATCGACGACAGTAGAGTCCTGTCGCATAAGGGTGACATGGGCTTTCAAGGCAGCCTTTGTGAAAGAATCATAAACCTTTCCTGAAAGACGGATTCTGTTCTTGTCCACTTTGGCGGTATCGTTTTTGGTGTTGTTGCCTGGACCGCCAACGATAACGAATTGCTGAGCCTGGGCAAAAGAAACCAGACCAAGGTAAAATATGATGAGTGTAGCGAAACGTTTCATTGTGTGCTTATAATCTGTTAGTTTTGTGCTGCAAAGTTACTTAGAATTGCTGACTTCGCAGAACGGATTATAGTTTCTTAAGAATGTATTTAGTTTTTTAGCGCTCGGGATTCAGCGAAAAGATAGAATAGATGTCTTTCTACCAATTTCCCATAAGAAATGAAATATAATGCTTAGGGATTTTTCTCGAAGTGCTGATAGTCTTTCAGTGAGTGCCAGTTGCCACCCCATGTGAAGCCATGCTTTCGAAATAGTCTGTAGGCGAGATCTTTGTGTGTGATTTTGTATTTGAAGTTTTTGGAGCGATTGATATAGGGACGACCTGTCGAAGGTTGCACTTTAAGCGTACCGTCAGAAAGGCGCTTCACACAGGGATTCTGCAATGGATTGATGTCGATAGCGAGTCCACGAGCATGCATGGAGAGTTTCTTCGAACCATTTACCACCCGATAGCAGAAACACGAAGTGTTGTTGGCCCGCATAGACTGCTCATCATCGGCATCGAATTCATCAATCGGATGAATCTGGGCGATGGGGTAGTGATGGTGGTAGAGTTCACGGAAGATTTCAATCAGGTCTTGTGCGATTGCCTTGTTGCAGATGATTTCGCCAGTGGCCGTCTTACCTTCAAAGTCGATATGGTGCACCGTTACGAGTCGTAAGTCATTCCTTGAAATCGTACAACCTTTGGGCCACGATTTGCCTTGCATACGCGAGAACATCGAATCGCTTAGTGTTTCGATGCGAAAACCATCGCTGGTCTGTGCGTAGAGTGCTACGGTCAGTAAGCAAAAGAGAAGAGTGGATAGGAATCGTTTCATACTTTCATCAAGATTCGGATACAGAAGTCTCCTTGTTGTTTTCAACTTTAGTTGCTGCCATCTTCTGTGCTTTCTTCAGCGTCCAGTACTGGTTGATGCGACGGTATTTGTCAGCAATGTCGAGGAGTTGCTGGAATTGCTTCCTGCGCTGGAGTGGCATTTTTCCATGCGCCAGTCGTTTCTTGTTGTACTTCATCCAGTTGAGCATCTGCAAATCCTCATGACGATGTTTCGATGGACGCCGATGATAGGTAAGCATGTAGTTGATAATGGTCTGACAGTTCTCCTCCCAGTCGGAACCCAGTTTTATGTTGTTAGGTTTGACGGGTGGCACCAACTCGAACCATATACGGCTGAGATGATTGATGTGGTCGAAAAGCAAATCGGGTTGTTCAGCCAAAAGTATCTCATCGTTGAGAGGTCCACTGTTGATGGCAATCGTAAAACATTTAGCCGCCACAGCGGAATGAATGCCCAGTGGGGCATTTTCAATGACAACGGTCTGCCAAGGTTCAAGATTTCCTGCCTTCTTCATACCAACAAGGTAGGGGGTTGGACGAGGTTTGCCTTCGCTGACATCATAGGCCGTGACGAGATGATTGATGTCGAGGAAATCCTCGAAGTCAGTGAGGAGACGGTTGATGAGAGGACGCTGGCCGCTGCCTGTAACAACTCCGATTTGAAGGCCCGATGTTTTAATCTTGCTCATCAGCGCACGAACACCATAGAAAATCTTTGCCTCAGGCATCTCGTGGAACAACCGCGTTTTCTCGTCGTACATTATCTGCGCTTCCTCTTCTGAGATTTCTCGTTCTTGTTGAGTGCGTACGATTTGACGAATGGTGTCAATGCCACGTGCCCCTTCAGTTGCATAGGCATCATTAGCAGTCATTGTAATGCCAAACTTAGCCATTGCCTGTTGCCATGCTTTAGCGTGGTTGGGCATTGAATTGTAGAGAACACCATCCATGTCGAAGAGCACGGCTTTGGGCTCAAATCGCTCAAAGCCGTGCTTCGACAGATAGTTTTTGATTGCTTCTTGCATAGGGTTACTAGATTTACTAGAGATCCTAGATAATCTAGATGATTACTTCTCCTTGGCCAGACGCTCCTGAATGGCTTTCGACTCAGCCTCGTAGCCAGGCTTGTTGAGCAGGGCAAACATGTTCTTCTTGTATGCCTCTACACCAGGCTGGTTGAATGGGTTTACTCCCAGTACATTACCACTGATGCCACAGCCAATCTCGAAGAAGTAGATGAGTTGACCAATGTAGAACTCGTTCAGGCAGGGAACTGAGATGCGGATGTTAGGAACACCACCATCGACATGAGCCAGACGTGTGCCGAGTTCAGCCATCTTGTTCACCTCGTCAACACGCTTTCCAGCGAGGAAGTTCAGACCATCGAGGTTTTCCTCGTCGAAGGGGAAGTCAACGCGGTTGTTCACCTGCTCAACGCTGATAACGGTCTCGAAGATTGTGCGCTCGCCTTCCTGAATCCACTGTCCCATAGAGTGTAGGTCAGTCGTGAAGTCGACGCTGGCAGGGAAGATCCCCTTGCCGTCCTTACCCTCAGACTCTCCATAGAGTTGCTTCCACCATTCGCTGACGAAGTGGAGTTTCGGCTGGTAGTTCACCATGATTTCAATCTTCTTGCCATTCTCATAGAGACCATTGCGTACGGCAGCATATTGGGCAGCAGGATTCTCCTCGAATGGAACGTCCTTACCACAAGCCTTCTCCATGACCTGAGCGCCCTCAACAAGTGCTTTCACATCGAAGCCGGCGCAAGCAATAGGCAGTAGGCCTACTGGAGTGAGAACAGAGAAACGTCCACCCACATTATCGGGAATGATGAATGACTTATAGCCTTCCTTGTCGGCGCAGGTGCGGGCTGCACCACGCTTCGCATCAGTCACGGCAACAATTACGTCGCGAGCCTCTTCCTTCCCCATCTGTGCCTCGCACTGCTTCTTCAGCAGACGGAAGGTGAGAGCAGTCTCAGTGGTGGTTCCACTCTTCGAAATGTTGATGACACCGAAACGCTTACCCTTCAGGTACTCTGTAAGTTCGAAGAGATAGTCCTCGCCGATGTTGTTTCCAGCGAAGAGAATGGTGGGGTTCTTCTTGTCGGCAACGAGCCATCCGAATGAGTTGCTCAGAGCCTCGATGACGGCACGCGCACCCAGATAACTACCGCCGATACCAGCAACGACAACCACTTCGCACTTTGCGCGGAGTGTGTTGGCTACGGCCTGAATCTCATCGAGAAATGCAGGAGTGATGGATGATGGCAGGTGGAGCCATCCTAAGAAATCGTTACCCGGACAAGTGCCATTCTCCAAAGCCTCCTGAGCGGCCTTTACCTTCGGCTCGTAAGCCTTTACTGCGCCTTCAGCAAGGAAACACGCAGCCTTCGTGATGTCTAAACTAATATTTTTCATTGTTTATAAAATTATGTAGTAATCTGATTTTTGGATTTGAAAACGACTCTCTCTCTGGATATTTAGCGGAATGAGTCGGTAAGAAGTTTGATTTCAATCTGCGGATTGATGCGCTCGTAGAGGATGTTGTAGACGGCATCGAGAATCGGCATGTTGACGTGCATACGGCGATTGATCTCCTTCATACATTTCGTGCCGAAATAGCCTTCTGCAATCATCTCCATCTCAATCTGCGCAGACTTCACGCTATAGCCTTTTCCAATCATCGTACCGAATGTTCGGTTACGGGAGAAATTGGAGTAGCCCGTTACCAGCAAGTCGCCCAGATAGACTGAATCGTAGACATTGCGCTCGATGGGGTGAATAGCGGTGATGAATCGTGACATCTCCTGTACGGCATTTGCCATCAGTACGGCCTGGAAATTGTCACCATACTTCAGTCCAGAGCAAATACCCGCAGCAATGGCATAGACATTCTTCAACACTGATGAATACTCAATGCCAATCACGTCGCTCGAGGTCTTCGTCTTGATGAAATCGCTGGTGAGTACGTCGGCAAACGCCTGCGCTTTCTCTAAGTCGGCACAACCGATGGTGAGGTAGGAAAGACGCTCAAGCGCCACTTCCTCCGCATGTGAAGGTCCTCCGATGCAGGCTAAGTTTTCATAAGGAACGTCGAAGACCTGATGGAAATACTCCGAACACGAGAGGTTCTCATCAGGCACAATACCTTTGATGGCCGTGATGATGAACTTATCGCGCAGACGTGTTTTGAGTTTCTTCAGATGGTTCTTCAAATAGGGCGAAGGCGTGACGAACACCAGCGTATCGTAAGCCTGTGTAATCTTGTTCAGATCAGATGAGAAATAAATCTCATCGGTATTGAAATGAACACTTACCAGATAGGCTGGGTTGTGACCGAGTCGGCGGAAATCCTCGATGCGGTCGTCGCGGCGCATATACCAACCGATGTGATGAGTGTGGCTCACCACAATCTTGGCTATTGCCGTTGCCCACGAGCCGCCGCCAATGATTGCTATTCTTCCGCAGTTGTACACGCCTGTTCCTATTTAAAAGTTCTTTGATTACGCGTTGGCTGCGCCGTCAATCCAAGTTTGAATCTCGTCAAGACTTGGACGCTCGTAGCCAAGTTTATATTTCTTGTTGATTTCGCCAATCTTCTGTTGCAGACCCTGGGCTTTCTCCTTTGCGATGTCGCTGACCAGGTTAAATCCTGCCTTGCGCATCACATAGGCCCAGTTCTCTGAAACACCCAGTGCGGCCCATTCCTGAATGGTGCTCTGCGGCATCTTCTTCTCGGGCTTCATCTGTGGGAAGAACAATACTTCCTGAATGAAGGTCTTACCTGTCATGAGCATTACCAGACGGTCGATGCCAATACCGATGCCCGATGTGGGGGGCATTCCATATTGCAAAGCGCGCAGGAAGTCCTGATCAATAATCATGGCCTCGTCGTCGCCCTTGTCGGCTAACTTCATCTGCTCAACGAAGCGCTCCTCCTGATCGATGGGGTCGTTCAACTCAGAGTAGGCGTTAGCCAATTCCTTTCCGTTCACCATCAATTCGAAACGCTCAGTCAGTCCGGGCTTCGAACGATGCATCTTCGTCAGTGGCGACATCTCTACGGGATAATCGGTGATGAAGGTGGGCTGAATGAATGTGCCCTCGCAGAACTCACCGAAGAGTTCGTCGATGAGTTTACCCTTACCCATAGTCTCGTCGACATCCATTCCCTTCTCGAGGCAGAAGGCGCGAATCTCTTCCTCGCTCTTGCCTTCGCAGTCGAAACCTGTCTTCTCCTTGATAGCATCAAGGATGGGAAGGCGGCGATAAGGAGCCTTGAATGAGATGATCTGTCCGTCAATCTCGCGTTCGGGTTTTCCGTTGACGGCTGTACAAATGGTCTCCAGCAACTTCTCAGTGAACGACATCATCCAGTTGTAGTCCTTATACTGAACATAGAGTTCCATACAAGTGAACTCTGGATTGTGGTTGCGGTCCATACCCTCGTTGCGGAAGTTCTTGCCAATCTCGTAGACACCTTCGAAACCGCCCACGATGAGGCGCTTGAGGTAGAGTTCGGTGGCAATGCGCATATACATGTCCTGATTCAGGGCATTGAAGTGAGTGATGAACGGACGGGCCGAAGCACCACCTGCAATCATCTGCAGCGTCGGGGTTTCAACTTCAGTGTAACCAGCCTCGTCGAGCACCTGACGCATCGTGCGCAGCACTGTGGCGCGCTGTAGGAATGTATCCTTTACGCCCTCATTCACCACGAGGTCAACATAGCGCTGACGGTAGCGAAGTTCGGGATCGTCGAACTTGTCGTAGGCAACACCATCTTTGTATTTAACGATAGGCAGTGGTTTCAGCGACTTCGAAAGCAATGTGAGTTCCTTTGCATGCACCGAAATCTCACCTGTCTGAGTGCGGAACACGTAGCCCTTCACGCCAATGAAATCACCGATGTCGAGCAAGCGCTTAAACACCACGTTGTACATATCTTTGTTCTCGTCGGGGCAAAGTTCGTCGCGCGAAACATAAACCTGAATGCGGCCTTTTGAGTCTTGAACCTCTGCAAATGAGGCTTTACCCATCACGCGGCGGCTCATCATGCGGCCGGCGATGCACACCTGCGGCAAATTCTCTGCTGCTACGGGCTCTTCGCCCTCGGGAGCATCAATCACCCATGTGCCGTTTTCTACATTCTCTCTGATTCCCGTGCTAAACGCATTCGTCGGATATTCTGCGGCAGGATAGGGGTTGATGCCCATCTGGCGCAGTTCCTGAAGACATTGTCTGCGAACAATCTCCTGTTCGCTCAATTCGAGTATATTCATAAAAATTATATAAGTACTTATAAGCGACTGCAAAGGTACAAATAAGTGAGCGAAAAACAAAGGAAAAAGGTAATTTTTTCTCTTGTTCCGTAGAATGAAAGTGTCTAAAATGCAAGAAAAGTACGAAAGAAGAGTGAATCTGTGCAATACCCTCCCCACGCTCGCTTCAATTTATTCGTAATTTGGCGAATAATTCTCTTCTAAATAGATGCATTTCGGGCGATTTATATAAAGCATGTCTTTGTACCTTAGAAAGACATGCTCCGTACCTTAGAAAGACATCCTTTCTATGTATATAAAGGCATGCTTTCTAACATCTAAAGATATGCTTTCTATGGTCGAAAGCAATGCTCTTTATGGTCCAAAGTATTGCTCTCTAAAGTCGAAAGGAATGCTTTGTTTATTTCAAGGGAATAGCCTGCATTTTCTTACAGATTTTCCTTCTTGAAAGTTCATTAAAGTTTGATAAAAATCCGCTTGCGATAGAGTATGTAACCGACTATCCAGTTCAGCAGGACGAATGTCAGCGCATAGGCCAGCGAAGCCCATTTCGGAGCACTTACGACGGAATGAATGGTTGCGAAAATCGTGTCGTTAATGCCGAAATGGCCGAACACAATTGCAAGGAACTCGCTGAGCACGTAGAGGAACAATGGATTCATGCCGAAAACGAGGAAAAACATTCCCCAACTTTTGTCGATGGGGCGCGTCGATTTTTGTTCTATCAAGGTAGCGAGCATGAGGAGCAACATTCCCAGACCGCAACTGACAAGCACGTAACTCGGGCTCCAGATTCGTTTGTTCAGCGGCAGCCAGAATGAGAGAGCGAATCCTATTGCAACGAGCAGGATTCCTACCCACGTGATTTCCCTGAATTTCCTTTCGCTCACGGCCTTTCCGCACAGGAATCCGATTATTGTGTGGGCAATGGCGGAGATTGTGCTCAGCAGGCCTTCTGGGTCAACGGGGCTCTTGTGATAGATGTGGTCATAACCGAACAACTGCAGATCTGCCTGTGCGAGAATATTCGTTTCGGCGTCATAGGAATAACCGTTGCCGAAAATGATGATGAGGGTATAGGCGACAAGTAGGCCGATGATGGTCGGAATGGCGTATTTGTGATTCGCATAAATGGCGAAAAGCGCCGTTGCCAGATAACACAAAGCAATGCGTTGCAACACAGCCCATATGCGCAAATGACCGAAACAGAGCAGGTCGCCCTCAATCGCATGATCGAACCAAGCGATACCGAGTCCGATGAGGAATAGCAGTATAGCGCGCTTGAAAATCTTCCTTAGTACCTGAGGGGTGGCCTGAAATTGTGTTTTTCGCAGCGACAGATAGGTTGAAATACCCACCATGAAGAGGAAGAATGGGAAGACCAAGTCGCATAGGGTCATTCCATTCCACTTCGAGTGTCCTAATTGTTCGAATGATTCTCCATAACCATTGTTCACCAGGATCATCATCGCTACCGTAAGCCCGCGCATCACGTCGAGCGACACCAGTCGTTTGCTGTTTGTTGCGTTTGTCATGAGAATATGATTATGAGTGCAAAGTTACAAAATTTTCTCATACGTACCTTATATAATAAATAATAAAAGCCGAGTTTTATGTTAATAAACTTTAAAAGCGAGAATTTTTGAAAATTTTCCTCAAAAATATTTGGTGAGTTCGTGGAAAAGCAGTACTTTTGCATCCGCTTTCAGGGACACACGTCCCGGCAGGCAACAAAAGAAGCGATCTTTGAACAGATTTACATAAGACAGAAGTAGTAGTACAAGAAGCGAGCGCGGCTTTATATTATTAATAATGTAT
>JAILFH010000064.1 GCA_024697645.1 Prevotella sp. | reverse complement strand
TCAAGGCAAGCTTCAATGGCACAGATGTGACGAACATTTTTGTTCGTAATGCGAACTATGACAACGATGACGGTACTCTCTGCTATATCTATGAAGTCAGGGGCTACGAGCAATTTGCCACCAGCGGCACATGGGTGGTTGTGTTCAAGCAGGTGGGAGGATCTGCTTCTTCCGACATCATCGAGTTTGCTGATGCCAATGTGGAGGCCATCTGTGTAGAAAACTGGGACACCAATGGCGACGGTAAGCTTTCGAAGACGGAGGCAGCGGCCGTGACGAGCCTACTCGTAGCAAATGATAGTGGAGAAACTGAGTCGGTGTTTAAATCTAATACCACTATTACCTCATTTGATGAATTGGAGTACTTTACCGGACTGACTGAACTTGGAACTGGTTCGTTCCGAGGATGCACATCACTTAGTTCCATCCATTTGCCCTCTACAATAAAAACGCTTGGACGGACTTGTTTCGAACAATGCTCTTCATTAAAGGAAATCTACCTACCAGAAGGATTAGAAACTATTTCTGACTGGACCTTTGGCTCTTCTGGACTGAGAACCATATACATTCCCAAGAATGTTTCAACTGTAGGCCGATGCTCGTTCAGTAGTTGTGCAGATTTGACAAGTATTGTCGTTGACCCCGACAATAGTACTTTTGCATCCCCTGACGCTTGCAATGGTATTATCAATAAGAATACTAAGACCTTGGTTGTTGGTACCAGATACACGAGAATACCTGAAGGAATCATTAACATTGGAAACGTGAGTTATGCATTTGACAAACAAATAGAATCTGTTGAAATTCCAAGTACAGTTACATCTTTAATCATTCAGGCCTTTTATGGATGTACAAATCTTAAACATGTTATATCAAAAGCCAATACACCTCCGTCTTTCAATGCAAACTATAGCTTCAATGGAATCTCTGACAACTGTGTCCTCACGGTTCCTTATGGCACCCGCGACGCCTATATTGCAGCAGGTTGGACAACGGACATCTTCAAAGGCGGAATTGTGGAAGACAAGAGTCAGTATGACACGAACAAAGACGGTTCTATCACCATTGCCGACGTGACGAAGTTGGTGAACATCATTTTGGGGAAAGAATAAAGCCTACCCCTATCCCCCATAAAGGGGAAAGGAACGTGTAACCCCAATGTTGAATTATCAACATGAAGCGGACGCGCCCTGCTACTTGAGTAGCGGGGCGTGCCCTTTAAACCCTTGAGAGTTGGCGCAAGCAAAACTTCAGTAACAAACTATAATTTGTTATGCGTCAAATGGTTAGGTTTTTGCATTCACGGGCGTTCTGCTTTCAATGTGTAAGAAGTCTGAAATTTTCTTTATTTTTTTCTTGAATATTTGTCGTTTATGTGGAATATTTTGAGTACCTTTGCACTTGATTTAAATATCAGGACAATTTTCTTTTATTATTAATTAATTTATATTTTAAAAAACTCATGCAGAAAAGATTGTTCTTTCTGATTGCTATGATGCTGATGGTTTCAACAGCCATCATGGCACAAGTAACCACATCAAGTATGAGCGGAAAAGTGACCATTGGCAGCGCTAACGGCGAAGAAGTCATTGGTGCCACCGTTGTGGCTTTGCACGAGCCTTCGGGCACCCGCTATACTGCAGTGACGAACGTGGATGGCCGATTCAGCATCCAGGGTATGCGTACGGGTGGTCCGTATGCTGTTACCGTGAGCTATGTTGGTTTCCAGCCGAAGACACTCAGGGAAATCCAGCTCCAGCTGGGTGAAACCTACGACTTGGGTGTTTGGATTACTGAAGATGCTAACGAGCTGAGCGAAGTGATTATCACTGGTAAGGCTTCGAAGTTCGCAGCAGAGAAGACTGGTGCTTCTACCAACATTACCAGCCAGCAGATCACGAATCTGCCTACTGTTAGCCGTAGCATCACAGACGTTACACGCCTTTCTCCTTACGGAGGAAATGGTATGAGCTTCGCCGGTCGTGACGGACGTACTGCCAACTTCACCGTTGACGGTGCAAACTTCAACAACAACTTCGGTTTGTCCAGCAACCTGCCTGGTGGTGGCAACCCCATCTCTCTCGATGCTATCGAGGAACTCCAGGTTGTCATCTCTCCCTACGATGTTCGTCAGACTAACTTCATCGGTGGTGGTGTAAACGCCATCACGAAGTCAGGTACGAACACCTTCAAGGGTACTGCCTACGTTTATCATCGCAATGAGAACATGCGTGGTGACGCCATCGACCGCGAGCAAATCAGTGGTGCACGCGAAAAAGACCAGACAACCACCTATGGCTTCACTCTTGGTGGCCCGATTCTGAAGGACAAGTTGTTCTTCTTCGTCAATGGTGAAATGGTGAACACCCCGACTATCGCCAACCGCTGGCGTGGTTCTGTGGACGGTGTTGCCGATCCCGACAACTACATCTCTCGCACAACTCTGAGCGACCTTCAGACAGTCAGCAACTACATGGCAAGCAAGTATGGCTACAACACTGGTAGCTACACGAGCTTCCCCGCCGACGAGAAGAACTACAAGATCCTGGCTCGTTTGGACTGGAACATCACCAACAACCATCACCTGGCTCTGCGCTACAACTACACGAAGAACACCTACTGGAATGCTCCCAACGCAACCTCTATGGATGGTGGCACGCGTATGAGCGGCGCTCGTACTTCTCAGTACTCAATGTCGTTTGCTAACTCGATGTACTCGATGGACAACCTCGTTCACTCGTTCTCACTCGACCTCAACAGCCGTCTGAGCGACAACCTGTCGAACCAGTTGCTCGCTACCTATTCGAAGCTCGACGACGTACGTGGTACTAACTCAAGCGAGTTCCCCTTCATCGACATCACTAAGGACGACAACAACTATATGGCACTCGGCTACGAGCTGTTCACATGGAACAATGCCGTTCACAACACCATTTGGAACATCAAGGACGACCTTACCTACTATCTTGGCAACCACAAGATTATGGGTGGTATCAGCTTCGAGCACCAGATGGCCGACAACCAGTACATGCGTAATGGTTCGGGTTACTATCGTTACAATCTTACTGACGATATGTACACGAACGGTGTACTCGATGCAGCTGCTTTGTTCAACCAGACACCTGAGGTGTTCTGTCTGACCTACGGTTACGACGGTGAGAGCGCTCCTGCTGCTCGCGTACAGTTCAATAAGGCTGGTATCTATGCACAGGACGACTGGAATGTCACCGACCGCTTCAAGTTGACCTACGGACTGCGCGTCGATGGATTGTTCTTCAACAATGACGACCTGATGACCAACAAGGCCATCTACGACCTCGACTACGACGGACGCCACATCGACACTGGTAAGTGGCCAAGCTCAAGCATTACCATTTCTCCGCGTGTAGGTTTCACCTACGACGTATTCGGCAACAAGTCGCTGAAGCTTCGTGGAGGTACGGGCCTCTTCTCTGGCCGTCTGCCTCTCGTGTTCTTCACCAACATGCCTACCAATGGTGGTCTCGTGCAGTATCAGGCACAGATCAATGCCAAGAATGCAGCTAAGAAGGGCTTCACAATGGACGAGTTCGCTGGTGGTCCGATGACCAACATCAAGGATATGCTTGCTAAGCTCGAGAGCCTGGGCTACCCGATGACCGTATCTCCTGAGGATGGTACAGTTCCATCGGCTATCTGCGGTGTTGATCCCGACTTCAAGATGCCGCAGGTTTGGAAGTCTTCACTCGCTATCGACTATCAGTTCCCCGTTTCGTTCCCGTTCTCGGTAACTCTCGAGGGTATCTTCAATAAGACCATCAACGACGTTTGCATCACCGACTGGGCTATTCCCAACGTAGGTGGATTCGCTCGCTTCAATGGCGCCGACAACCGTCCTCTCTATCCTTCTGGTTTCCGCACCAACACCAAGGCCTTCATGCTCGAGAACACCTCGAAGGGCTACGGTTGGAGTGCTAACGTAACCTTGAACGCACAGCCCACAGAGTGGATGTCGCTCATGGCTGCCTACACACACACTGTCTCGAAGGAAATCACCGGTATGCCTGGTTCAGCTGCTGAGTCTGCATTCACCTATGTTCCCACCTCTGAGGGTCCGAACAACATTCATCTGCACAACTCGCAGTACGTGACTCCCGACCGCTTCGTAGCAAGTGCAACAGTTCACGACAAATGCGGCAACCACTACTCACTTATCTATGAGACATGGCGCGGTGGCTATAACTATTCTTACATGCTCGCTAACGACATGAACTCCGATGGTTACAACTACGACGCTATCTATGTTCCTACCGATCAGGAAGTCAACGATGGTCTGTTCCGCTTCGTCTCTACCGACGATCAGCAGCGCTTCATGGACTATGTTCATAAGGACAGCTATCTGAGCAAGCATCAGGGTGAGTATGCCGAGCCTTACAGCGTTTATTCGCCTTGGGTTCATCGCATTGACTTCGCCTACAAGCACGACTTCTGTGTCAACATTGGCAATTCGTCGCACAATCTGCAGCTCTCGTTCGATATGAAGAACGTGCTCAACTTCTTCAACTCTTCATGGGGCGTTTCTAAGTACCTCAATCCCGCTATCGGCTCTGAGGCTCGCATCCTGAAGTACGAAGGCGTTGACGCCGACGGCTATGCTACCTTCTCTACACCTTCTGCTATCAGCGGCGACACCAAGACCTGGACAAAGAACCATGCTCTCGGTCAGTGCTGGTATGCTTCTGTTGGTGTGAAGTACTTCTTCGAAGGTAAGCGCAACAAGAATTGCGGTTGCAACGATGATGTTGAGTATGTAACCGACAACACTGAGGTAAACCGTCTGAACGATGAGATCAATCGTCTTCGCGGACAGATCACCGATCTTCAGAACCGTAAGCCTCAGGTAGTTGAAAAGGTGAAGGAAGTAGTTGTCAATAAAGACAAAGTTGCAACGTTCCCCTATCTCGTCAACTTTAAGATTGGTAATAGCGATCTCGTAAATCGTGAGGTTGTGAACCTCGAGAGCATCGCAACGATGATTAAGGCTGCTCCTGGCAAGAAATTCTCAGTCTATGGTTACGCAGACCAGCAGACTGGTAGCGAGGAACTGAACAATCGTCTGGCTCAGGAACGTACTCAGAACGTTGTTGATATCCTCGTTAATAAGTATGGTGTACCTGCAAGTCAGCTCGTTGCTGAGTCAAAGGGTGCCGTTGACGTAATGTACCTCAACGACCCGCAGCTCAGCCGCTCGGTAATCATCTCTGAAATGAAGTAATGTTGACTGATAAGAATAAACAATATAACAATTCTAACAACGATGAAACTTAGATATTTAATTCCGTCATTTGTTGCAGCCCTGACCATGTTCGTGAGCTGTTCTGACGACAACGAACCCACCTATCTCGACGAGGTGCAAGTCTCCTCTTCGTATGTGGCCATTCCTCAGGATGGTGGTAGCACAAGCATCGACGTGACGGCAGCTGCCGATTGGTCAATCGCTACCGATGATATTCCCGAATGGCTGACCATTAGCCCTGCCTCTGGCTCGGCAGGTCAGTCAAAGATCACCTTCTCAGCCGACGCTACTCTCGATGGCCGCTCTTGCGAGCTGCTGCTCACTTGTGCAGGCGTAACGCAGCGCATCAACGTGCTGCAGGGACTCTCAACTGTCTCTAACGCTACCTGTGCTGAGGTTATTGCTGGTCCTGATTCCAAGACCTATCGCGTGACTGGCGTCTGCACTAAGATTGCCAATACCACCTATGGTAACTGGTATCTGCAGGACGAGACTGGCGATATCTACATCTATGGTACCCTCGACAAGAACGGCCAGGAGAAGAACTTCCTGAGCTTGGGTCTTGAGGTTGGTGACGAAATCACCGTCGAAGGTCCGAAGACCACTTATAATGGAACCGTAGAGCTTGTCAACGTAACCGTCATCAACATCAACAAGTCGCTTATCAAGGTCGACTCTCTCAGCTCTGCTGAGGCACTGCCTGTTGAGGGTGGCGACGTGACTGCTTTCGTTACCTGTAAGGGTAATGGCATCAACGTGGCAATTCCCGAGGACGCTCAGGACTGGCTCTTCATCAAGTCTATCAGTGGCAACGAGGTAACCTTCCACGCACTGCCTAATGAAGGTGGTGACCGTGAGACAACAGTTACCTTCACAACCACCGATGGTAGCAAGAATTATAGCTCAGAGGTAGTCATCTCGCAGAAGGGCGCTATCGTTGCTGCTACTGTCGAGGAGTTCCTCGCAGCTGAGGTTGGCAACACCCAATATCGTCTGACTGGTGTCATCACCAGCGTTGCTAAGGCAACCTATGGTAATATCTACATTGCTGACTACACCGGTGAGTGCTACGTCTACGGCGTTGGCTCTAAGGGCGACTTCGAGGCTCTCGGTTTGAAGGAAGGCGACGTAGTGACACTTGTTGGTAAGCGTGGCGAGTATAAGGGCGCTGCTCAGATGACTGGTGCTCAGTACGAGAGCCACATCAGCGTGACCGACGTTACCATCGCTGAGTTCCTTGAGAAGGAAGACAGCAAGGACGTTTACTATCGTGTAAGCGGTACCATCGACGAGATTGCCAATGAAACCTATGGTAATGTCTATCTGACCGACGGCACCAACCGCCTCTACGTCTATGGCACATATCCCGGTTGGGGTGCTACTGGTGATGCTCGTAAGAACTGCCTTGCTGACAAGGGTATCGTTGTTGGCGACCAACTCACCGTTATCGGCGTGAAGAGCACCTATAAGGGAACTCCTCAGGTTGCCAACGGTATCTACTTCTCTCACACTTCTGCTAACGAGTAATCCTCGTTAACGAGATTGATCAAATTCCTGGGTTTGTCCAGGAACACAATAAAGACTGGTCTTGCCAACGCAGGACCAGTTTTTTGTTGTCTAATCCCTTCGTAATGGTCTTCAAGTACCTTTACAATTCCTCCAGGATTCTCCCTGCATCTTTCTCTGAGTTCCTTCTCTATTCTCCACGAGACGTCCCTGCATCTTTCTAAAATTCCCTTACGATTTTTCCTACAAAACTCTCTGCATTTTTTTTCTAAATTCTTTAAAAAATGTCCAAGAAATCTGTTGTCTTTTGCTCTCCAAATCATTTTGCAATTTCTCCTAAATCAACCATCGATTTCGCCTCAAAGTCGCCTTTGCAATTTTTCCTCAATGTCATAGGTTTTCTTACCATATTTTATACTCTTTTCAACATTATGCTTTCTACATTATTTCCTGATTCGCTTCGGACCCCTTTTTGTAAATCTCGGAGCAACGTTTCCTGTTATCGTACTATTCACCGAACAAACATTGCATTTGCTCTTTAAATCTTAAAGCATCCTCATCTTAATTCTCTTAGCATTATTTCCAAAAATCTAAAGGTATGCTCCCCTGAAAACACTTATGCAATTTTTCCAATTTTGCCACATTCTCATCAAAATTTATTGCAAATCTTCAAGAATATTTGGCAATTTTTCGCAAAATGCTTTCAATTTGTAAGATTTTGAATAAAAACTTTGAGAAATCGAAACAATTTAATAAAACATTGTTTATATTTGCAGTCAGTAAATGAAAGAGTTTTACAAAACTCTATATGCTCTAATAAATGTTCAGTAAATAATTAGTAACTCATCGGAACCGAAATTGAAACTTATTGGCAACTAGTTTGAGGTTCATCGGGACCGTGTCAAATTCATCAACATCTCATAGCAATAAATTATAATCATAGTCGATTTATATATCACTGTAAATTAGTAATTAGTTTTTAGTTTAGTTTTAGTTTAGCTCTATTTAATTATTTTTCCAACAGAATTATATTTAGTGGTTAACATGGCGGTTTTGCTGTGAAGTACAACCGCCTTTTTCATGCCCTTTTCCCAACCTCATTTTTAATTACTCATTATATAAAGCATACCTTTCGACCTTAGAGAGCACGTGTTTATAACTATATAAAGCACGTGTTTATACCCCTATAGAGGACGCCTTTCGATAGTCGAAAGTACATCTCTGTATTGTCAAAAGCATTGATTTTCTTGCTCAAAAGCACTGCTCTGTATAATCAAATAAGATGACTTTTAAGGACAAGAGATATGCCTTTGTTGCTGAGAACTGGAATTGTTCAAACTTAAATTTTTGCCCGATATAATATTATTATATAAGGTATACTTTCGGATGGAAATAAAGAAGGGTAATGCGTGGGGATTTGGGAAGTCAATGGGAAGAATCAGAAACTTGAAATTAGCAGTAATAGGTTAGGGAAGGGGCACTACAGATTGAGTTTGCGCTGGAGAACCTTGCTGAGAGCGAGGACATGACGGCGCTGCTTGGTGATATCGTCGCGAACGATGTTGATTTCATTAAACAACTCGCTGGCAGCACTCTGAATGGCATTGGGGCGGCGATGACTCTTGTCGGCATCGGGATTGACAACCACACGGATTCCCTTTGGTTTCAGTTCAATGTCGACATCGGCGTCGCTCATGACAGGGTCTCCATCATAGTGGATAACTCCTGCTTGTTTGCGATGGACATGCAGGCGCTGACATTTGAACGTCTTGATCTTCGAATTCTTGTCGAGAGTTTTGTTGAACATGTCGATACTAATCTGTGGGGCTTCAATCACGTCGAACGGCTCCATGATAATTACATCAAGCAGTCCATCGCTCATTGAGGCCTGTGGAGCAATGTAAGCGTTGTTACCGTACTGTGAGGCGTTAGCACAAGAAATAAGGAATGCCTTCGCACGAGTGGAACCCTGCTCGTCCTGCAACTCGTAGGTCTCAGGCTGGTACTTCAATCCCTCGCGCAGCACGTTCTCTACATAGGCTATGGGACCTCGCTTGCCTGCTTCTGCAAACTTCTGACTGACAAACGCATCAAAACCCATACCGCAGGTGCAGAAGAACGCATGACCATTGATAATGCCATAATCAAGTTCATGAATTTCTTCGCGATTAATGATTTCGATAGCCTTCTTCAGATTCATCGGGAGCATTAGGTGGCGAGCCAGACCATTGCCTGAGCCACAAGGCACAATGCCAAGGGCAGTGGGAGAGTGAACAATGGAGCGAGCTACTTCGTTCACAGTTCCGTCGCCTCCGATAGCCACAACAATGTCGACACCTCGCTCCTTTGCCTCGCTGGCAATCTCGCTGGCGTGTCCAGCATACTCAGTCATTCGGAGTTCGTATTTGAACTTCTCATGGTCGAGCGTCTGTTCTATCAGTTCCGGAATCCCAGCCTTGCTCTGTGTGCCAGAAATAGGATTCATGATGAAAACTATCGATTTCATGTTGCAAAGTTACTAATTAGCATTTGAAAAATGCGTTTTTTTATTTAATATTTTACCAAAAAGAAATATTTCTTTGAAAAAAGGACCATTATATTAAAATTTTTTGTACCTTTGCAGCCTGATTGTTTAATTCGTAGATTTTCTACACCTATTTTTTATAATGGGACAGTTACAAAAAAAGTTTGAGAACTATCGCCGTCCACAGGAATATACAAAGATGGGAATTTACCCATATTTCCGTGCTATAACAGGAAAACAAGGCACAGAAGTAGAGATGGATGGTCATAAGGTTCTTATGTTTGGCTCTAATGCCTATACCGGTCTGACTGGTGACGAACGTATTATAGCCAAAGCCAAGGAAGCACTCGATAAATATGGTTCTGGGTGTGCCGGAAGTCGTTTTCTGAACGGCACACTTGATTTACATATCCAACTCGAAAAAGAGTTGGCAGAGTTTGTGCATAAGGAAGAAGCCATCTGCTTTTCCACAGGATTCTCCGTTAATCAGGGTGTCATTCCCGCATTGCTGGGCAAAGACGACTTTGTGATTTGCGACGACCGTGACCATGCAAGTATCGTTGATGGCCGCCGTCTGGCATTTGCCAAGCAGTTGCGCTACAAGCATAACGATATGGCAGACCTGGAGCGCCTGCTGCAGAAACTGCCCGAAGAGGCTATCAAACTGATTGTCGTAGACGGCGTGTTCTCTATGGAAGGCGATCTCTGCAATCTGCCTGCTATCGTCGAACTTAAGCACAAGTACAACTGCTCAATTATGGTTGACGAGGCTCACGGCATCGGCGTCTTTGGCAAGCAGGGACGTGGTGTTTGCGACCATTTTGGACTTACCGACGAGGTTGATCTAATCATGGGAACCTTCTCAAAGTCGCTCGCAAGTATCGGTGGTTTCATCGCCGGTGACTTCGACACGATCAACTGGCTTCGTCACTCTTGCCGCAGTTACATCTTCAGTGCCTCGAACACTCCAGCCGCCACAGCCGCAGCAATGGAGGCTTTGCACATCATTCAGGAGGAGCCTGAACGCATCCAGAAACTCTGGGATGTTACTAAATATGCACTGAAACGTTTCCGCGAAGAAGGCTTTGAGATTGGCGACACTGAGAGCCCGATTATTCCGCTGTATGTGCGCGATGTCGACAAGACATTCCTCGTGACTGCTTTGGCTTACAACGCAGGCGTATTCATCAACCCTGTAATTCCTCCCGCATGTGCAGCCGAGGATACACTCGTGCGTTTTGCCTTGATGGCCACCCATACGAACGAGCAGGTAGAACGCGCAGTCGTTGCTCTGAAGAAGATCTTCGTAGAGCAGGAGATTATTAAGTAGTTAAGAGAGTCTTAAGAAGTAAGGAGTAAGGGGTAAGGGGCAAGAGATATGCTCGCCTGTTGAAAATCCAAAATTTGGACATTCAACTTGAAACTCCCGAAAGAAGTTAGATATACAAGGGGCAGGAATCAATAACCTGCTCTTTTGTGTTAATTAAGTTTAACGGAAAAGGAATTTATCGGAGTATTCTTCCGCCTTTTCAAATTTTTTCATACCTTTGCAGTCGATTTTGAAAACCCCTTTCGGGAAAGCACCTGAAAAGGACTATTGAGATGGGGTTTGAAAGAAATCATTCGGGGTGTAGCGCAGCCCGGTAGCGCTCCTGGTTTGGGACCAGGCGGCCGCAGGTTCGAATCCTGTCGCCCCGACAATTGAGAGTTCGGCGAGTGTGATACTTCATGCTCGCCGATTTTTCTGCTAAAAAAACAGTTTTCGAGACCCAAGAGCCAATAATCTGACGAATTGTATGATAAATGCATCATTTTGTTAGAATTATCGAAAAATTTCGACTCAAAAATTTGGCTAATCCGTTAATTTTCACTACCTTTGCAGCCGTTTAGCAAAATTGTAGAATTAAAAATAGTTGATGAAGAACGACAAAATGAAAAATCAGTACCGCGTGAATGAACAGATTCGCGTCAGGGAAGTACGAATCGTAGGTGAGAACGGCAGTACCGTTGTTCCTACTAAGCAGGCTCTTGACATGGCTCGCCAAGAAGGCGTGGACCTCGTTGAGATTTCTCCCAATGCCCAGCCGCCTGTTTGTCGTCTGATTGACTATAGTAAATTCCTCTACCAGCAGAAGAAGCATCAGAAGGAGATGAAGGCTAAGCAGGTGAAGGTTGAGGTGAAGGAAATCCGCTTCGGCCCCCAGACCGACGACCACGACTACAACTTCAAACTGAAGCATGCGAAGGAGTTCCTCGAAGAAGGCAACAAGGTTCGTGCCTATGTGTTCTTCCGCGGCCGTTCGATTCTCTTCAAAGAGCAAGGTGAGGTTCTGCTGCTGCGTTTTGCAAACGATCTCGAGGAATACGCCAAGGTGGAGCAACTGCCCCGACTTGAAGGCAAGAAGATGTTCCTCTTCCTCGCTCCGAAGAAGGCTGGTGTAGCCAAGAAGAGTCAGCAGAAGCGTGACAATGAGCGCCGCGAGGCTGAAGCCAAAGCCGCTCAGGAACAAGAGTCAGAGGCAAAGGCAACCACCAACGGTCTGCTCGCCAATGCTAAGGGTGGTGAGGATCTTCTGAAGAAACTGCAGGAGGGAGACGATTAAGAAGAAATAAAGGTGCGTAACGCCCGGTATATGCGTTGCCGCCGCTAATAATAACAATTAAACAAACAAAACAATGCCAAAAGTAAAGACAAATTCCGGAGCAAAGAAGCGTTTTCGCTTCACCGGTACAGGTAAGATTAAGCGTAACCACGCTTATCACAGTCACATTCTGACGAAGAAGACTAAGAAACAGAAGCGTAACCTCGTTCACTCTGCAATCGTTGACGTAACCAACATGAAGCAGGTGCGCGATTTGCTCTGCCTCCGTTAAGTATTAACCCTTTTGTTGAACTTTTAAAGTAGAAAGAAACTATGCCAAGATCAGTAAATCATGTTGCCTCGAAGGCACGTAGAACTCGCATTCTGAAACTCACAAAGGGTTATTTTGGAGCACGCAAAAACGTTTGGACCGTTGCCAAGAACACTTGGGAAAAGGGTCTCACCTATGCATATCGCGATCGTCGTAACAAGAAGCGCACATTCCGCGCTCTGTGGATTCAGCGTATCAACGCTGCCGCACGTCTCGAAGGTATGAGTTATTCACAACTCATGGGCGCTCTGCACAAGAGCGGCATCGAGATCAACCGTAAGGTTCTTGCCGACCTCGCCATGAACAACCCCGAGGCTTTCAAGGCCATCGTTGAGAAGGTGAAGTAAGAAACAAATTGCTCTGCAATTATCTTAAAAGGACATATCTGAAAAGATGTGTCCTTTTTTGTTTCAGTTAGGCCTATAGTTCAATTTTGAAAGCATAAAATCTTTGGACTATTGGGATTCACTGAATGACTGTCGGTTTTGTTGAAATAAACTGGCGATTTGTTGAATAAAATACATCATTTGCTAACATTTTTCTATTTTTGCAAGATAAAAATAGATATTATGTAAAAGTTTAGCATATGAAG
The DNA here is from genome assembly GCA_024697645.1 of Prevotella sp. Classification (GTDB taxonomy): domain Bacteria; phylum Bacteroidota; class Bacteroidia; order Bacteroidales; family Bacteroidaceae; genus Prevotella. The sequence continues at coordinate 15,483 of JAILFH010000064.1, read as the reverse complement.
CGTATTATTACTTTATTATTATTGTGTGCATGCACTTTTGCTGCATTCCCGCGTTACATTGGCGATATCAATAACGATGGCTCTATAACAATTGCCGACGTAACAGCACTTGTCAACATTATTCTAGGAAAAACTACCGATTACGAAACAGACGTTGCCGACGTCAATCAAGATGGTTCCGTTACTATTGCTGACGTGACTCAACTTGTTAATATTATTTTAGGCAAAGAGGATCCTACAGAATTGGCGGAAGTTGATACCTTATTTATTTACTATACCGACGACGCCGTGACCTACAATATGCCTTCGTCGTGGAGCGACTACGTAACTGTTACAATCGATGGTACTGACGTGACGGTCGACAACACGAATGAGGCGGAGGAATACGTGACTGCCCTCAGTGGAAGTTGCTCAAATGGTTCATTCACTTATAATGGTACCTACAAGACTTCGATAGTGCTGAAAGGACTCTCGCTGACCAATGACGACAGCGCAGCAATGGCTATCGTCGACGGCAAACGAGTTAGCTTGCAATTGCCTGATGGTTACGAAAACACACTCATCGACGGTGAAGTGAATGCATATAAGGCCGCTCTCTATTGTAAAGGTCATCTGGAGATTAGCGGTGGTGGAACGCTCAACGTTCAGGGTAATCTTAAGCACGGCATCAGCACGAAGGAATATCTCGAAATCAAGAAGACCGTTGGTGCAATTAACATCACGGGCGCTGTGGGCGATGGTATTCACGCTGAGCAGTATTATGAGCAGAAGGGCGGAACTATCACGATGACAAATGTTATGGGCGATGGCGTTCAGGCAGAAGCCAAACAAGAAGGCGACGACCTCGATGGTCAGATTATCATCTCAGGTGGTACGCTCAACATTACTCTTACAGAAAGCGATGTGGCTGGTCTGAAGAGTGATTCGCTGATGACGATTAGCGGCGGAACCATTAGTGTAACTTCTACGGGCGACGACGTGAAGGCCTTGAAATCGAACGATGACATTCTCGTAACCGATGGAACAATCAATGTTACACAAAGCGGTAGTTATCTTGTGACAACGACTACCGACACTGACGGAAACACTGTCTATGATCCCAGTTACAGCACAGCGTTTAAGTCTGACAGCCTGATCAATATTAACGGAGGCGAGATTACTATCAACTCGACTGCTGATGGTGGTCGTGGTCTGAATGCTGACATGGGCATCAATGTGACAGATGGAACGCTTACAGTTAACGCCTATGGCGGTGGTGGTGTACTCGACCTTAGTTCAAGTTCTTCTTCAACAACCTCATCAAGTTATGTCCTATATGTCTCCGTGCCCACAGGGACTAGCGGCGGCAGTGGCGGTGGTCCTGGCGGCCAGCACCAGCAAGAGCAGCAGTCGGCTTGGAGCAATGTCTATCTTTACGATAGTTCCGGCAACTATATCGCTACGCTAACCGAACAAAAGAGTTTCACAGTAAATGAAACGACGACGAACTTCTATTATTATGATTTCGGTGAAGCAACAAGTGGAACTTATTATCTGAAGAGCGACAACTACTCACAAGGTGGTGGTGGGGGAGGTTCAACCTCTTACACTATCCAAACATCGAGTTTCTCGCTCAACCTCACGGGAAGCGATGCTTTCTACAGCATTTCGAGCAGTTATAGCACATCTGGCTCAACTCGCACTTATACCATCAATAATGTGACAAGCACTTATGCTAATGCCTCTACAGCGACAGAGGAAGGCGAAACTTATAAAGCATTCGGATTGAAGTCGGATGGAACGATTGCCATCAGTGGCGGAACCATTACCATTGAACACACGGGTACAATGAGTAAGGGTATCAAAGCCGAGACGGTGGAAGTTAGCGGTGGTACTATCAACGACACAGCAGATGGAATGTACATGATTGTAGGCACAGATCCTACATATTCTGCAGCAATCAAATGCACCACATACATTGGCTCTAGTGGTGAGGTGACCATCCAGGGAACGGGAAGTGCTTCTCGCGGTATTTCTACTGACGGAACGCTGACCATCTCTGGAGGCACCTACGACCTCACAATGTCGGGCGACGGAGCGACCTATACTGGCAATGGTGAAACTGAAGGTGTTGGCGCTCGTGGATTCAAGAGCGATGGCGACATGACCCTCAAAGGTGGAACGATTACCATCAATAGTTCGGCTCGTGGCGGTAAGGGTATTAAAGTTGGAACTAGCGATGCCACTGGTACAAGCGGTGCAAAACTCATTATTGGTGATTCTTCAACAACTGATGCTGGACCTACTCTGACAGTTTCTACGACCGGCAGTTATCTGGCTACTGAGTCATCAGGCGAAGGCGGTATGGGTGGAATGGCAATGGATTCTGGCTTCATTGGCAGTTGTAAAGCCATCAAGTGTATGGGACCCATCACGGTCTATGGTGGCGACATCTATCTGAGCACAGAATGCGACAGCGGAGAAGGTCTGGAGAGTAAGTCGACGATTACCATAGTAGGTGGTACGCTCGAAAGCGACACCTATGACGACGCCATCAATGCAGCATCGACCATCACCTTCAACGGTGGTTACGTCTGGGCTCATGCTTCAGGCAACGATGCTATCGACTCTAACGACGGTACAACTGGTATTGTTGTCAATGGTGGTGTGGTTATCGGATCTGGTGCCGAAAGTCCTGAGGAAGGATTCGACTGCGACAATGCTGCCTTCGTCGTTAACGGCGGAACCGTCATTGGCACGGGTGGTGCTCAAGGCGGAGGCGGCGGAATGGGTGGAGAAATGAGTGGCGGTGGTGTTCCCACAAGCGCCAGTCAGGCTTATGTTTCCACAACAGTTTCACTCACCGCAGGCACTTATCTAAGCCTGAAGAACAGTAGTGGAACCGTCATTTGCTCCTACAAGATTCCAACATCGCTCAATAGTGCTACAGTCATGATGAGTAGTCCTTCGCTCACGAGCGGGGCGTCGGCCACTATTGTCTATGGAAGTTCTGCTATCAGCAATCCAACAACCTCTGTTTGGGACGGAGTTTACACCACTGGCGCAACGCTCACCGGCGGATCATCAACATCTGTCACAGCGACCAAATAAAAACGATTCAATAGAGAGGGGAATCATCCTCATCAATATAAACGAAAAGGAATAGCGGTATAAACTGCTATTCCTTTTTAAATATAATAATGGACACGTTGCCAAATAACAAATAACAAGTTACAGGTTACAATTCACAATTTACAAATATGATTACTTCTGTGGAACCTTGAACCCTAAACTATTGGAACTTGAACTTTGAAATTATAAACTCCTCAAAAGTTCATCAAATCTTCATGCTCAGCGAGATACGATTGCGATGAAGGTCAACTTCAGTCACCCGAACTTCTACATGCTGATGGAGTTTCACAACATCGTTTGGATCCTTGACAAAATGATTAGCAAGTTGCGAGACATGAACGAGGCCGTCCTGATGAACACCAATGTCGACAAAGCAACCAAACTTCGTGATGTTCGTCACGATTCCAGGAAGAATCATTCCCACTTGCAAGTCGCCGATTTCCTTCACGCGTGAGTCAAATTCAAATGTCTCTGCTTCACCACGAGGGTCACGACCTGGTTTCTCCAATTCGCCCATGATATCAGTCAGCGTTGGAATACCCACTTCCGAAGTCACGTATTGTTTCAGGTCCACTTGCTTCTGGCGGTCCTTGTCCTTGATGAGTTCCTTGATGGTACAGCCCGCGTCTTTGGCCATTTGCTCGACAAGTTCATAACGCTCGGGATGAACAGCCGTATTATCGAGTGGATTCTTCGCGTCGGGAATGCGCAAGAAACCTGCACATTGTTCGTAAGCCGAGGGTCCGAGTCGCGGCACCTTCTTCAACTGCGCACGCGAAGTAAATGCTCCGTTTTCACGACGATAGTCCACAATGTTCTTCGCCAGCGTTGGACCGAGTCCACTCACATAGGTTAACAGATGCTGTGAAGCCGTATTCAAGTTTACACCCACAAGGTTTACGCAACTCTCCACCGTTTGGTCAAGACTCTTCTTCAGTTTCGTCTGATCTACATCGTGCTGATATTGTCCGACGCCAATGCTCTTCGGGTCAATCTTCACGAGTTCTGCCAATGGGTCCATCAACCGGCGACCAATCGAGACTGCTCCACGAACAGTTACGTCCTCATCGGGAAATTCGTCGCGCGCAATCTTCGAAGCAGAATAGATGCTTGCTCCGTCTTCGCTAACCACAAACACCTGAGAGTCGGAAGCCTGACGCAGTATTTCAGTTGTCTCGCGACTGGCTGTACCGTTTCCAACTGCGATTGCGTCAACGGCATACTTCTCGGCAATATCGCGAAACTGCAGCATCGCCTGCATACGAGTGCCGCGTGGCGGGAAAGGATAGACTACCTCATGATGAAGCAAATTACCCTGAGCATCGAGACAGACCACCTTGCAGCCCGTACGGATTCCTGGGTCGACACCCATCACACGCTTCTGACCCAACGGCGCATCGAGCAAAAGTTGACGCAGATTGGCAGTGAACACGCCGATGGCCTCGTCGTCGGCCTTCACTTTTGCCGCCGCCGCAATCTCGTTCTCAATCGAGGGCTCCAGCAGGCGCTTGTAAGCATCTTCGGAAGCCTCTGCAACTAAGTCGCTGCAAGGACCATAGCCTCGCACAAACTGTCGGCTCAGTCGCTCCATTGCCCGCTCGTCGTCAACACTCAGTTTCACACGAAGGAACCCCTCGTTCTCACCGCGACGCATTGCCAGCAGACGATTGCCTGAACAACGACGGAGCGGCTCTTCGAAGTCGAAATAGTCGCGATATTTTGCAGCACCGTCTTCATCGCGCTTCGCTTTGACGACCGACGACGAAATGAACGCCTCACGCTGGAACGTATTGCGCAATCGCTGACGGGCCTGAGCGTCCTCACTGATCATCTCGGCAATAATATCCTGAGCGCCGGCAATCGCTTCGTCGACATTGCTGATACCATCGCCGTTGACAAATCGCTTTGCAACAGTCTCTATGCTCCGTTCGCGCTGCATCATGATGATTTGAGCCAGCGGTTCAAGTCCTTGCTCACGAGCCACCTGAGCACGAGTCCTACGGCGCGGCTTGTAGGGCAGATAGAGATCCTCCAGTTCAGTTACGTTCCACGTTGCTTCAATCTGCTTCTGCAACTCGGGCGTCAGTTTCCCCTGCTCGCCAATAGTCTTCAGGATGGTCTCTTTGCGCATTGCCATCTCGCGCAGTCGTTCATAATGTTCGCTGATTCGTCCGATTTGTACCTCATCAAGTCCACCTGTACGCTCCTTGCGATAGCGCGCAATAAACGGGATGGTAGCACCTTCGTCAATCAGAGTCATCGTGTTGGCAACAGCACCCTCGCGAAGCGACAGCGCTTCAGCAATTATTTTCGCAAAAATCGTTGTGTCCATATTCTTGTTCAATTCGTTATGTTCTGCTCAGAATGCAAATGTACACAATTTTCCCGAAATCCCCAAATTACGAGTAGCAAGTTTTCTTGAACGGACAACTCTCGCATCGCCTTTTGTCGTCGGTAGGCGTGAAATCCGTATCGGGATTCAACATCTCCTTGATGAGGTTCTGTAGTTGCTCCTTGAAGTCATTGGCATACACGCCAACATCAGCAACTCGCTGCTTATTGATTTCTAGTCTCGGGTCGTAGTCCTTGGCAGTGGTGTGTTGAATGAACAACAGGGCCGGACTCACAGGCAGATGCTGTGGATTGAGATTATCGTCCTTGGAGATGATGCTCGCATAGAGCATCGTCTGCAGGTAGTAGTCGGTGTGCCTCTTCGTAACGAACTCAGGACGGAATATGTCCTCTACCGAGTCAATCGGCTGTTGCGTGCGACTTCCCGTCTTGTAGTCTACCACACGAATGCACTCAGAACCGTCGCTCATACTGACCTTATCCATTCGGTCGACAACACCCTTGATACGAACAGGATAGTCTCCGTCATCGGTGTACACCTTAAACTCACAGTCCACAATACTGAATGGAGCAAGTTGCATGTCGATCTTCAGCAACTGCTTCAGATAGAAGATAATCACATTGCGATTGATCAACTGCAGACCGTTGTAGTTGGCCTCAGGATCCTCCGATGTCGGCGTATAACTCGAGTTGAAGAGATTCTCGTTGAATGCCTGATCAACTACGCGGCTCAAGGCGCTCGCGTCATTCAGAACTGCTTCGATTGCCGACTTTTGAATAGGCGACTGCATCTTATCGTAAATGAGTTGGGCGGCTCGGTGGAAAATATTTCCGAACACCCGATTATCGATGTCGTCGTCCTCAGTGTTGTCGGGTTCTTTCAGCATCGCAATCCTTTCGAAATAGAACTGCAACTGACAGCGTAGATAGTGGGCAATGGCCGTTGGCGAAAGTTGAGTGATGGTGGCCAGTTTCTTCTGTATCTTCTCATCTTTCTTTATCGGCTTCGGCATTCCCATCATCGTGTCGTTCGTTGCACGAAGTACTGCCTGACGAATCTGCTGTTGAGAATTCTCAACCATGAACTGCAGCATGAAGCGACTCATCTCGCCTCGGTTTCCGTCTTCCGTAGCGTGGTTGTAGGTGATGGTAATATCGGATGCGCGTTGAATGAGTCGGTGGAAATAATAAGCATAGATGGCCACCTTATGGTCGATGGTCGTCAGCCCATAGGCCTTGCGCACAGCATAGGGAATGAACGACGAATCGTTGACGCCTTTGGGCATATTGCCCTCGTTGCACGAGAGAATGAGAATGTGGTCGAAATCGAGGTTGCGCGTCTCGAGCACACCCATAATCTGAAGTCCCTCAGCGGGTTCCCCGTGGAAGGGAATTGTTGTTCCCTGCAGCAACTGCCAGAACAGACGACGGAACGTGACGATGTCAATCTCGAGGTCGCCACTGGCTATCAGCCCCTGCAGTCGGTTAGCGAGGGTATAGGTGCGGAAGAGTGACTCCTGGAAGAATGGGTCCTCCAGATGTTTCGTCTGTGTTCCGATGTGCATCAAAATGTCGGTCAGCCAGCGCGAGAGCATCAGGGTAGGGGACTCCTCCTGATCATAGATGTTGGTAAACAGCAGATCGGCATTGGCGTATTCCTCGAAGATCTGACGTTTCGGTCGGAAAATATTCTTCGACGTGAGCATCTCAATCATGTCCAGATTCTGCTCGCAGATGTGGCATGCGTAGGGATGACGGAGCACCTTCAGCACGTATGAGAGTCTATAGTAGGAGTTCTGACGATTATAACCGTCGGTCTGTAGTCCGATGAGCAGATTCAATAATGCGGCAAACGGTGACTGCGACAGTGGATAGCCCGTGGTGATGTTCACCTTCTTCACTTCCTCGGGAAGACAGTGAACGACCGTCTGCAACAGCGACTCATCGCAAAGCACGATGGCGGTACTGCGTCCGTCCTTAATGCGCTCCTTGCCCTCTTCCGACAACCACTGAGCCACATAGCGTGCCTGGGCCGTCTCGGTTGTTGCGGCGATATAGGTGATGTCTTTCTGCTTCGACAAGTTATCATAGACGGGATCGTCATTCGGCAGTTCGTTAGGGAATTGCTCCAGATATTGTCTGATAAAATGACCGCTCTCGTTGCCTTTCATATAATAGTGGTCGAAGTCCCAATAGAAATAGGCCTTTCCCTCTCGCTTGATTCGGCTGAAGAGATGCTGTTCCACCTTCTGCAGCATATTGAAACCCACGAACACATAGGAGTCGTAGTCGAGCGGCAATTCCTCCTGACAGGCCACCTTGCAATAGAGCGCACCTTCGTATGCAAGATTCTGGCTCTGCAACTTTTCGTTGAACGTGGTGTAGATCTTATAAAGGTTGCTCCAGATCTGCAGGAACCGATGCTTCAGTTCGGTGTTCGGGTCGACGGCAAAATTGTTGAAGAACCGCTTCAGCAGTGCCTTCTGCTCTTCGTTAAGATAAGAAAGGTCGTCGAGTTCCTTCAGGTCGGCAATGTTAGCGAGCACCTTTGAGGCATCTGCCATATTTTTGTCGATGTCGTCGAAGTCTGAAATGAGCAACTGTCCCCAACTGAAGAACTGGTCGAGGGTCTCATCCTTGCCTGTTATTGATGTATAGACCTTATGCAAGTCGGCCACGAGTTTAATCGGGTCGGCAATCTCCGTTTCGCTATGCTTCCTGAACAGTTCGCTAATCGTCATATAGACTGGACTCCAGATAGGCCGCCCGGCCTTTCGTGCCAGATGCTCATTCATGAACAGTGCCGCACGCTTATTCGGAAAAACCACTGCCACACGGCTCAGATTGGTTCCAAACTTATCCATTAAATCGCTTGATACGCGACTGAGAAAAAAATTGTTCATACTTCTTCAATCTTATTACTGTAAACATACCACAGATAGCCCTTCACTCCCTGATAGCCCATATCGGCCAGATACGACATATAGTCGTGCACCTGTTTCTTGTGTTCTTCCTGTGGCTTGCCGAACTTAAAGTCAATCACGATGGTCTCACAGCCGTTTATAATCACACGGTCGGGTCGTCTGTCCTTCACCTCATTGGTTTCGGGGTCGACAAACAGAATAGCGCACTCGCTGAACAATTGCCAACGATCAGAGAACCAATCGGCAACACGTGGGTCGCTGAATCGCTTGCGCAGCATCTCGCTCAGGTGTTCGCGAGTGATGAGTTTGTCGTAGATCACTCCGTCTGCCTCCAGTCGGGCCAACGCTGCGGGTATATCATCAAGGGTACGAATGGTCGAGAAAATCTCGTGCATCACCGTTCCCAACTCGATATAACTCTTCTGGCGTTCTTCATCGTCATCGCCACTTACGAAGTTTCGGCTCTGGTTGCTCTGTCTGAATTCCATTCGTGCCTCATGCGAACTCGCGTCAACATCAATCGCGATGGGCTTCTGTCTGAAGATATTCTCTGAGAGTTCCTCGCTGTGTTTCTTGGTCTTCAGTTTCCCGTATTCGAAATGGATGGGACCATTTTCTTCTTCCTCGAACGATGACTCAGGCAGTGACTTAGAGACATTCTCCATCACAGTTTCCAACAGCATCGAGCGAGTTCCGCCTGCCTTCAGTTTTCCTATGACGAACAGATTATTCTTCGCACGTGTAAATGCCACATAAAGTAGGTTGAGGTTGTCAACCGTGTTCTGCAGATGCTCATTCAGATAGTCGCTGTTGAATATGGTTCCACGCATCTGGCTTGCACTGAAGTCAATAGGTACAAGCGGCAGTTCGTTGAATGGCTGCTCGTGTGCCTCGGGCTTACACCAGATAAGGGAAGAACGCTCAAGTTTCCAGTCGCAGAAGGGTAGAAGTACGTTCTGGAACTCAAGACCCTTGCTTTTGTGAATGGTCAGCAGGCGTACACCTTCTGCACCGTCGCTCTGTATCGTCTTTGAGCGAATGGTTTCGTCCCACGCATCGAGGAACATATTCAGGTCAGCAACGCCATCGCCTAAGAACTTCCGCAACTGGTCATAGAATGCGCAGATGTAGGCGCTCTGCTCCTTCAGTTCCGAGAGACCAAATATAGTGAAGAGTTGCTCCGCCAAGTCATATACAGGTTGCGAACGGAGAAATTCTGCATTCGACGTGAACTCTGTGGGCAGGAACGTCTGTAACAGAGTTGGGTCTTCAAAGATACCACTGTCGCCGATGTCGCTTTTTATGATGAGTTTCTGGTAGTTCTTAGCCAGATAGGCACGACTGAGGTCATCATCGGGGTGGGAGAGACTCCTCATCGCCTCGACTATCATGCAGACTGCAGGCGACGCGTCGAGTCGGAAGGCTTCATTCGACACCAGTTTCAGTTCCGGCATTGTCAGCATCAGGTGCTCGGCAATGTCCTGAATGGTCTTGTTCGAGCGAACGAGAATGGCGATGTCGTTCTGCGAGACTCCTGCTTCAATCAGTTCCTTGAGTTGACTCTCTATCATCTCCATCGTGGTTGCCTCATAATTGTCAGACGGCAGTAGGTCAACTCTCACGTAACCGTCCTTATCTTTATCTTCGGGAATATCCTGATTTACGTCCTTATAGGCAAGTGCCAACTGCTTGGCGCCATTTTCGTCTTCCTGCACGATGTTGTCGTACTCGGCCTTCACTGCTTTCTCAAAGAACGCATTGTTGAAATTAATCACATTACTCGACGAACGGCGGTTCACCTTCAGGTCGGTAGTTTCTATCTGGTGATCGTAAAACTCTGACTCAATGTTGTTGAGTAGCATCCAGTCGCCATCACGCCAGCGATAGATGCTCTGCTTCACGTCGCCCACTATCAAATCCTTCGAGTGAGCCTGACTCATGCACTCGTTCAGTAGCACTTTGAAGTTCTGCCACTGAATGGAACTTGTGTCCTGAAATTCGTCGATCATGATATGCTGTAACTGCGAGCCAATCTTCTCGAAGATGAAAGGGGAATCGCTCGCCTTGATGAGCGAGTGGAGTAGTGCCTGAGTGTCGCTTAGCAGGAAGCGGTTAGTCTGCTTGTTCGATTCTCGAACGCAAGCGTCAATGCTGTCGAGCAGACGCAACTGGTTCATATGGCGAAGCGTCAAGTCGGCCGACTTATAGAGAAGGTAGTTTTTCGGACGCGATTCCTCTGACTCTTTCAGCAATGGAATGAATTCTTGATTCACAGCGCGATAAGCGGCCGAACCGTTGTGCTGATCAGCCTTCTTCACCCACTTGTTCGGGTCATCCATTGCATCTACGACAGTCTTTGTCAGCAGTTTGTCGGTGCTAAAGATCTCCTTGCGCAGTTTCACGAAATAGCCAGGAACGCCAGTTTCGCCTCTTGTGAAGTCGTTCACTGAAAGTCCCAACTCTTCCAATCGTGTAAAGAACTTCTCTGCCGGTTTGACCATATCCTTCGCTGCTTCCTCGCGAATCGTTCTGAGTTTCCTCACGTACTGTTTGAAGAAGTCCTTTTCGTGGAGCACCCTCGTCAGTTCCTCACGGTCTTTCTGATAGACCTCCTTAAAAATATTCTCACCAAATTTCTTGATCTGTCCAATTACGTTCCAACCCTTATCGTCGTCGATGTTGTCGCGAATATAGTCGAGAATCCAGCCCAGTTCAGCACTCGACTTGTTCAGACCCTCAATCATCTCGTCGACGGCCTGCTGTTCAATCTGCTTGTCATTCAGTTCCAATCGGAGGTTAGCCGACAGGTCGAGTTCGTGTGCCAGATTCCTCAGTACGCTCTGAAAGAAAGAGTCAATCGTCTCCACGCGGAAGAAACTATAGTTATGGAGCAGATTATTCAGCGCAATGCCTGCCCGTTCGCGGATGAATGTATCGGTGTAGCCCGATTCCTTCATCATCAGTTCCACGTAACTCTCTGTGTCGGAGTCTTTCAGTCCGCGACTGATTCCATAGAGTTGCGAAAGGATGCGATTCTTCATCTCCTCCGTTGCCTTGTTCGTAAACGTCACGGCAAGTATGTGTCGGTAGTTGTTCGGATTTTCCACGAGCAACTTGATGTACTCCAGCGCCAGTCGGAACGTCTTTCCCGAACCTGCGCTGGCTTTATAGACCACAAGTGGTTTTCTCTGTTGGTTTACCATATATCTATTTATTTCAAATTCTAAGTTTCTGATCCACAACTTCATTCCTGGGTTAGTATCGACTTTCTCCCTTCTTATTAATATAGTCAAATTCTTTCTAATTTTTCATTTACATAGTAATAATTTTTGAAGAGAAGTCAATAGACTATTTGGAGTTTCAAGACTTACCTGAAACTATTGACAACTATTTATGGGATTCTCAACAGCATCAGCGCCAAAAGTTGTTTTGATTAATTCAAGTTGTCTTTAAATGATTTCCCGCATTGCGATAATTAAAGATTTTGGGCGGTCTAATCGATGTGTCCCTTCAAGACTAATCATATTTGTAATTTGTAATTTGTAATCTGTAATCTGTAATTTGCAATTTATAATCTGTCCAATTACCATTTTCTGAACAACTCAAATCCGACTCGACCACCGATTCTCTCAAAGTGGCCGTTCTTCGTTCCGATGAATCCTCCCAGAGTCAGCCAGCGCGTCGTCACTCCGATACCAAACTCCACATAGGGTTTCAGTTCTTCGGCAAGCACAGCACCCAGGTACAGGCGTTCTTTCTCAACATAATGCCCCAGGAAGGGAATATAACTCATCATGATTAGCGGCGACTCATAGGTGCCGTTTGCACGCACATAGTAGCGCGATGTGTTGTACCACGATCTCCTCAGCAGTTCGAACTCACCGCTCCAGTCGTCTTCCCAACCGCCCACGAGGTTGTTCTCGCGGAAGTTTGTAAAGTCGAGGAAGTATTGTTTGCCTCCCTTGTAGGTATAAAGTCCACCTCCGAGTCGCATCGATATAATCTGCATTCGTGGCATACGGTGTATATACGAACCGTCTACCTCCAACCGTTCATAGGCAGTGTTCGCATTCAGCAGTCCCTTGATGGCGCGTTCATAGTCGAACGTGATAGCAGGACCCTTAAAGCCGAGCGGTCTGAACTGCACCTCAAGACGTGGAGCCAGTGAACGGTAATTATTCCTGATACCCGCAATTCTGAACGCTTCGGGATGCAATGCCTGACGGCGGTGATAGGTGAAACCAACGTTAAAACTCCATTGGTCGGAGATGTCGTAGTTGTTATATACCTTCAGATAGGTGTCACGGAAGTAATCGAGTCGCCAGCCAAGTTGAGCCACAGAGTCCTGCACCTCAGTAGGAATGTCCTGCGCAATCTCATTATTATAGATGTGCCGGCCATAGTCGAAGTCGATGGCGAAGGTCGCATGTCGTCGCTTGTTGTAGTTGAAGTGGAGCGGCACCCTCACGTACATCTGCCGTTGTCGGAACATATATCCCGCCTTCAGTCGGAGCGTAATGTCGCGATTCGGAGTGAACGTATAACCACCTCTGATGTCGAATTTGTACACAACACCCTTCGTGTCACTGTAGCCGAAGTAGAGTGGGTTGAAGATTGGGTTGATCCTGACGAAGCCCCTGTCGTCGGTACCAAACTTCGATTTGATTCGGTTCAGGATATGGTCGCCAAGAATATCCCAGAAGATGTACTTCGCCATATTCTTGTGCTTCTTCGTCGGCTGTAGTGTCTCGATGGCTGCCAGTGAGTCCCTGCGTGCCTTGTCCCTGGCCTGCTTCTCGAAGTAACGTTCTATCACCTCCTTCTCTTCCTTCGGCAGTGGCTCAGGTCTTACGCTCGCCATCAGTTCACGATCCTCCAGATTCTCAATGGAGTCGGGGAGTTCCTTCTCCAGTCCGTACTTACACAGATAGCGCGCCGAGAACTTACTGCCCATGAACTTGAACCGCCCATATAACTCACACCTGATAGGCAGCAGACTGGGCAGACCTTCCTCGCCCATAATCAACTCCAGCCGGAAGCGAATCATGTCGAACTCGCCATAGAGGTCAGTCGAAATCACTTGTCCTGTCTGCGGGTCTATCAGCGCTCGACCCGAAAGCAATTGCGTATTGTCAACCTTCGGCTTGAACGTAATCTTGAACAGACCGTTCCGCATGTCAATCTGGTGATACTTGTAGAACCGTCGGTTCTTGCGATGGAATGGGGAGAGCAGATAGCCGTCGAGCACTGTCTCGTTATAGATCTCTGGTGTCAAGTATTCTAATATCGTTGGCATCGTGCTACGGTTGCGGGGAATGGTGTTAATCTGCAGGATGCGTTTCGATTTGAAATTGCCAATTGAATTGAACGACATCTTGTCGTAGAACTCTCCAGCAAACTGCCTTGCACCACCGTGCGCAACGGCATACATTGTGGGAACAGCCATCAAGAATGGGTTCCTCTTGTCGGTGCTGAAAAAGAAACGCTGATAGACGTAGGTGCTCGATGCTTTGATGCCTGTGGTGTCAACCGACTCACCGTAACTGTAGACGCGTTCCATGAGCATGGAGACTTCCTTCTTCTCCTTGCCCTTGGCTGCAGCCGCAGTTGTCAGAATCAGCGTTGCCAGCAGTACAAAAAAATATCTTTGCATTCCCATCGAAATGCAAAGATACGAATTTTTCTCTATTTTGTACAGATTTCTGCAAAAATATTTTCCTCAAATTTTTCCTAAAATTCTCGCTTTAGCAATTTTATTGCTACAGAGTCTGCTGAGGGTCGGGTAGGGGCGTCTTATCCAAGATACTTCATCAGAATCTTCGCGTTGCCACTGTCGCGCAATTTGGCAATGCTCTTCTCACGGATCTGACGAACGCGCTCACGGGTGAGTCCCAACTGGTCGCCAATCTCCTCGAGACCTTTCTCGTGGCAACCTATACCAAAACATTCACGAATGATAGTTATCTCCCTCTCTTTCAGCACTTTATTGAGCACGGAGTTCAGTTCCAGAGCCATCGACTCATGGTCAACGTGGCGGTCTGTACGGCTGTCGTCACCTGAAGGCATCACGTCGAGCATGCAGTTGTCCTCACCGTCCTGGAACGGAGCGTCAATGCTCACGTGGTGACCATCGGCCATCATGCTCTGACCAATCTTCTCCTCGTCAAGTTTCGTAGCCTCAGAAAGTTCTGCCACTGAAGGATGACGCTGGTTTTCTTGCTCAAACTTGTTGATTTCGTGATTGATCTTATTCAGCGAGCCAACCTGATTCAAGGGCAGGCGCACGATGCGGCTCTGCTCGGCAATAGCCTGCAGAATGCTTTGGCGAATCCACCAAACGGCGTAGGAAATAAACTTGAATCCACGTGTCTCATCAAACTTCTGTGCAGCCTTGATCAGACCAATGTTTCCCTCGTCGATGAGATCCGTCAGCGTGAGTCCTTGATGTTGATATTGTTTGGCCACTGATACTACGAAACGCAAGTTGGCTGTCACCAGTTTGTCTTTTGCACGTTCACCTTCAGCACCACCCTTTTTAATTTTCTGTGCAAGTTCGATCTCCTCATCAATGGAAATCAGCGGTGCACGACCAATCTCAACAAGGTACTTGTCCAGAGCCTCGCTCGAACGGTTGGTAATACTCTTCTGAATCTTAAGTTGTCTCATCTAATACTTCTAAAAAAACGTCTAACTTCTTGAAAATCAAGAAAATAATATAATTATTCTTCGAAAAACGGTGCAAAATTACAAAAAATATGCATAAGTTGTACTCCAAGACCGATATTTTTTAGTTATTTTATGTTAATCCCCCATCAAATAGTCATTTTTAATGATTTGTGTCAAGAATCGCTTTAGTACTACTGACTAGTGAGTTAAAAGTCGAAAGTTGAGAGTTTATAAATGAGAGCGGAAAATTAAGAGTATGGAATTGAGAATTTATATCTCAGACTACTCATTTCTTGATAAAGTTTTTATCGTATTTGCACTAATATCTAAAGCATACCTTTCGACCTTATATAAAGCATACCTTTTGACCTTGTAGAGCACGTGTTTATACCTATATAAAGCACGTGTTTATACCCCTATAGAGGATGCC
>JAILFH010000005.1 GCA_024697645.1 Prevotella sp. | reverse complement strand
CGACTATGCACGTCAGTTGTTGAAAGAACATCCTGGTATGTCAATCAACGAAGTAGGAACGCGTTGCGGATATACCGATCAGGCCTATTTCAGTCGCTCCTTCAGCCGAATTGTGGGTATTTCGCCAAGACAATATCGCAAGAATATTAATAAGGAACAGACGGATGCTACGTCTTAATTAGCGGTATTGTCTCCAAGAAATATTTCCATAAATACCTGATAATAAGCGATAATCGCAGGTTTTACCAAACAAAAATCCCGCATAACTGCTTGAGTTATACGGGATTTCTATTATTGTTGTTTGCTTATCAAACTTACTTGACCTCCTCGAAGTCAGCGTCCTGAACGGTGTCGTCATTATTGGCACCCTGCTGAGGACCCTGCTGACCACCCTGGAAACCAGCACCTGCGCCTGCTCCGGGCTGAGCACCACCTGCCTGCGAATACATCTGAGCAGAAGCGGCCTGCATCACCTGATTGAGGTTGTTGATAGCATTGTCGATTGCTGCCACATCACCGCTCTTGTGAGCATCCTTCAGTTGCTGAAGAGCACTGTCGATGGCGGGACGCTGGTCGGCAGGAATCTTGTCACCATTCTCGTTGAGGAAGGTCTCGGTCGAGAAGATCATCGAGTCAGCCTGATTCAGTTTGTCAATGCGCTCGCGCTCCTTCTTGTCAGCCTCAGCGAACTGCTCAGCCTCAGCCTTCATGCGGTTGATTTCATCCTCGCTCAGACCGCTGCTGGCCTCGATGCGGATAGCCTGCTCCTTGCCTGTAGCCTTATCCTTTGCGCTTACGTTCAGGATACCATTGGCGTCGATATCGAAGGTCACCTCAATCTGAGGAACACCACGACGTGCGGGAGCAATGCCTTCGAGGTTGAACTGACCGATTGACTTGTTCTGCGAAGCCATCGGGCGCTCGCCTTGCAGCACGTGAATGGTCACTGCAGTCTGGTTGTCGACAGCCGTAGAGAAGGTCTCACTCTTCTTGCAAGGAATGGTCGAGTTAGCATCAATCAACTTCGTCATTACACCACCGAGAGTCTCGATACCGAGGGTCAGAGGAGTTACGTCGAGCAGCACGATGTCGCCTACGCCACCTTCCTTGTTCAGGATAGCACCCTGGATAGAAGCACCTACAGCCACAACCTCATCGGGATTCACACCCTTAGAAGGCTCCTTGCCGAAGTAGTTCTTCACGAGGGTCTGCACAGCGGGGATACGGCTTGAACCACCCACGAGGATAACCTCATCGATGTCGCTGGTCGACAGCTTAGCGTCGCGCACTGCATTCTGGCAAGGCACGAGGCAAGACTGAATGAGCGAGTGAGCCAACTGCTCAAACTGAGCACGGGTGAGAGTCTTCACGAGGTGCTTAGGCACACCACCCTCTGCAGAGATATACGGCAGGTTGATCTCGGTCGTAGTGGTCGAAGAAAGTTCAATCTTTGCCTTCTCGGCTGCTTCCTTCAGACGCTGCATAGCCATCGGATCCTTCGAAAGGTCGATACCCTCGTCAGCCTTGAATCCATTTACGAGCCAGTCGATAATAACCTGATCGAAGTCGTCACCACCCAGGTGAGTATCACCATTGGTTGAAAGCACTTCGAACACACCGCCACCGAACTCCAGAATAGAGATATCGAACGTACCACCACCGAGGTCGAATACGGCAATCTTCATATCCTTATTAGCCTTGTCAACACCATAGGCCAGAGCAGCGGCTGTAGGCTCGTTGACAATACGCTGAACATTCAGACCGGCAATCTGACCAGCCTCCTTCGTGGCCTGACGCTGTGAGTCAGAGAAGTAAGCAGGAACAGTGATAACGGCGTCGGTCACTTCCTGTCCGAGATAGTCCTCAGCAGTCTTCTTCATCTTCTGCAGCACCATAGCCGAGATTTCCTGTGGAGTATACTTGCGGCCCTCGATGTCGACACGAGGATAGCCATTCTCATTCACTACGGTGTAAGGCACACGCTCTGCTTCCTTCTGAGCCTGCTGATAAGTCTCACCCATGAAACGCTTGATCGAATAGACCGTGTTCTTTGGGTTTGTAATGGCCTGACGCTTAGCAGGATCACCCACCTTGCGCTCACCATCTTTCACAAAACCAACTACAGAAGGCGTTGTGCGCTTGCCCTCACTGTTGGCGATTACTACTGGTTCGTTGCCTTCGAAAACAGCAACACAACTGTTAGTAGTTCCTAAGTCGATTCCAATAATCTTTCCCATAATTGTACTATTTTTTATTTATTATTACTATTTTTCTGATTTTCAGCCTCCACACATCGAAGGCTCACACCCTATTCATAACAAATGGCGTGCCAACTGCCAATCACGGGCTGTCAGTGTCAGAATTATGACATTTTGTCACAGCAGACTCATCATTTTGCAGCACAAAACTGCAACATCGGCACGCTTTCAGCCCTTTGCTTTCATCATTTCCTATTAATCTCTTCTGATGACAAGATTTGTCAAAACTCTTCCCAAATCGCATTTTTTAGGTATTGTCGCATATCAGATTTCTATCTATCTTTGCAACCGATATCGAAAGAATCAATTATTAACTATAAACGATAGAAAATGAACAAGACAGTAGTTATCTACGGTTCCTCCACAGGAACATGCGAGGCTATCGCAGAGAAGATTGGCTCAAAACTCGGAGCCGAAGTTGTGAACGTCCAGGATCTGAACGCTGACATCATTGCCGACAATCAGAACCTCATTCTCGGAACCTCTACCTGGGGCGCCGGCGAACTGCAGGACGACTGGTACGACGGTCTCTCCACGCTGAAGACTGCCGACCTGAGCGGCAAGACCATTGCCCTCTTCGGCTGTGGCGATGCTGAGTCCTATAGCGACACATTTGTTGGGGGTATGGGCGAACTCTTCGACGGAATCAAGGATAGTGGTGCCAACTTCATTGGCGCTGTCAGCACCGACGGCTACACCTTCGACGATTCTACGGCTGTTGTCGACGGCAAGTTCGTAGGTCTGGCTCTCGACGACATCAACGAAGACGACAAGACCGACGAGCGCATCGACGCCTGGGTTGAAGCCATTATGCCAAGCCTCTAATCCACATTCTTAAACAAACAAAAACTATTGATTATGACGATGACTCCCATAGAAATGAAGGTACTGATGAATCATATCTACGAATATCAGAAAGGTGTTCGCCAGATGATACTCTACACTTGTCCGAAGTGCTATGAGGAGTGTGTGGTGAATCGCCTGAGTCGCTCAGGCATTGACTATGTGCTGCAGTCAGCAGGTCGAAACAACGTCAACATTTATTTCGGCCGCCGCGAGTGTCTCGACGCCATTCGCCTCATCGTCACACGTCCGCTCAATCAACTCACTCCCGAAGAGGACTTCATTCTAGGCACCATGCTTGGCTACGACCTCTGCGCGCAGTGTGAAAGATTCTGTAAGCGGAAGACAAGACTCTGCTCCTAACGCTTGTGTCTATTATATGATTCATCGCATCTGTTCGGGTTGATTCCGTGAGCAGATGCGATGTTTGTTTTTCCCTAAACCTCAATACCAGCCTTCCTCGTCGTTGTTCTCCATATAGCGCGAAAGGCCGTTATCGTCCATATCGTCTTCAGATGGAGGGTCGAATCCCCTCATATTGTCGTATTCATCATCGGTAGTAGTCGACTGATGGGACGAAATGCTACTCATCGCAGATTGCCGCTTCTCTCCCCTACTCTTCGACTCCGCCTTGGACCCAGAGACCGTCTCTGGTGCAGCAGTTTCCTCCTTTTGTTCTGACTGTTCAGGCGCCGCAGAGTCCACTTCTTCTTTGAAAACCGAAGTAGAATCTTCTTCCAAATAGGGAGTCTGACGATGTTTGCTCCCACAGGAAACAAGCATCACCGACACAAGGATAACGAAAACCAATTTCTTCATTTCTGCTCAATCATTCATTTCTACGTACGCCACACCTTAATTATATAAAGACAAAAACATCAATTATTAGAGGCAAGAGTATCAATTATTGGAAGCAAGAACATCAATTATATAGAGATAATAGCATTATCAGCAAAGATTATTCCTCGCCGACAACAACTCCCCAAGGCTCTATGGTGATCTGCGCTCCTTTCTGAAGAGTCTGCCCATCAAGCAGTGAACGGCTGTTGGCATAGGGCCAGACAACTGTTTTGGGCTCATAACTATAGTTGAAGACGTAGTGAACAGCCTTTCCCTTCGCATTGACGCCTGAGCGCAGAATGGTTGGGAACTGGTAGTTTCGCTCTGTCTGGGCAATTCCCTTTCGGTCGGCAGCACGGGCTATGAGTTGCTGCAGAAGATTCATCGACGGAACTGTACCAATATAAATCAGGTGACCCTTGCCAAAACTGTTCTCAGCAATACACGGCCATTGACCAAAGAACTTATGGTCGATAGTTGCCAGAGGCTTCGCAGTGGTCAGTTGCAGACATTCTACCCAGGTGCTGACGGTTTCGCCCGACTCCTTGAGTTTCATGTTTCCAGGAAGCGAAGAGAACTCCTGATAGGTCAGTCCACAGGCTTCGGCCAGAGGACCCGGTGCCAGCATTGGGCGAACAGCGTTGTCGTAGTCCGTATAGCCACTCTTATAGAGCATCACCACCTCACCGCCATTCTTCACAAAGTCGCTGATTTTCTGAAGCAACGCATCTGTTGCCACATAAAGCGGGGGAACAACCAACAGGTCGTATTGACTGAAGTCCTGCATACTGGCGTTATCGACTGGCAGAATGTCACACTCGATGTTCTGCTTGTAAAGCGCCTCGTAGACCATATAGTCCTTATATTGGTCGCCGTTGCAATAAGGCATGAAGTCGAGGGCGTGCTTCGAATCGTGACTGAAGAGCATCGCCACACGATTCTTCTTTTTCAGATTCACCAATTTATCGCCAATTTTCTCCAGTTCTGCAGCACCTTTCTGGAACTCCCGATAAACGCGATTCTGCTTCCCGTCGTGACCCAGAATGCCGCGCCAATAGGTCTCCTGACCATAATGAAGCGTTGCCCAATGCCAATACTCCACCATGTTGGCACCACCAGCGAGGAAAGCGTACATGTTCTGACGCAACTGCCCGTCGTAGGGAGGCCACTGATCGCGTGAACTCCAGCCTGTTCCCTGTGCATTGGTCTCAGTGACGAGGAAATTGTGGGAACGACTCACCATTCGCATGAAATCACAAGAATAGCCAATCCACATGCCGTCCTGCGAATCTTGCATCGTGTAGTAGACGTTAATAGCGGGATATTCCATTTGGCGCATTGCTTCCACTTGGTCGATATTGGCGAATCCAGGCATGAAGCAATGCATCACGAACTGGTCCGAACGCTTGTATTCGTTCACGATATCAGCCTGCCAATTCAGGAAGTCGGCTGTCACCTTACGGTCCCAGCGTTCCCACCAGACCTTATAGGAGGGATTGGTCACACCCTTTCGGTCGTAGAATTCCTCCCAACGATTGATGTTCATTCCCCAATAATTCAGACCCCAGCGACGATTCAATTCCTTCAGATCGCCGTTGAACTCCTCACGAATCCAGTCGCGGAAACCTTCGAAATAGTCCTGATTGTCGATGCGTCGGCCTTCCACCTCGTTATCTACCTGATAGCCAATGATGGCAGGATGCTGGGCGTAGTGTTCCATCATCTTGCGGATGATGCGCTCGCAATAGCGACGATATATGGGATTCACGAGGTCCATGTTCTGGCGAATTCCATAATGACTCTGCTTGTCGTCCCAAGTCTGCGACAACACTTCGGGATATTTCTCGGCCATCCATGCAGGAATGCTGTAAGTAGGCGTTCCCAGAATCACCTTGATGCCCGCAGCATGCATTTTGTCGAGGATGCGGTCCATCCAAGCAAACTCGAAAACTCCTTCCTGCGGTTCAAATAGCGACCAAGTCGATTCGCCCACACGAACGACTGACAGCCCCGCTTCCTTCATCAGCCGAATGTCTTCGTCGAGGCGGTCGGTAGGCGTATACTCGCTGTAATAGGCTGCACCATAGAGCGGTTTCTCAAACTGATAGACTCCGCCCTTCTTCTCCTTTGCCAATGCCGTTGTCAGCACGAAGGCTGCAACAACTGCTAGAAATATTCTCTTGCTCATAGCATTTCTACACTTGTTAGGTTTTTAATTATTCGCGTTGCAAATTTACTAAAAATAATCAAAACAACGAAGGATTCTCGATTCTTTCCGACAATAAAAACAATCGGAAAAAACCACCGTTCATCCTTCATTTATATAAAGGTATCCTTTAGACCTTAGAGAGCAATGCTTTCTACCCTAGAAAGCATGCCTTTATACCTATATAAAGATATGCTCTGTACAGTCAAAAGGCATCCTCTCTATGGTCGAAAGCACGTCTCTGTATAGTCGAAAGCATTGCTCCATTCAGTCCAAAGGAATGCTCCGTAGATTTCAAAGATTTGGTCTATATAATTCAAAAATTTACTTTACAAATTTCAAAGATTTGGTCGAATAAATAATGACATTCAATATAACATTTGGTGGAAAGCATTAAAAGCAACAAAGCATTGCCCTGCATGAAAGAGAGCAATGCCTTGATGAATATTCGGTTTTGAATCTTTGTGGCAGCAAAGAAAGACTGCCGCACGAAAGATTGCAAATTATTTCTTAGGGTTCTTAAGGGCTTCCATAACCTTTGCCTCGAGTTCGTCGCAAAGTTCGGGGTTGTCGCGCAGAATGGCCTTTGTGGCGTCGCGGCCCTGAGCGAGTTTCGAACCCTGATAACTGAACCAAGAACCAGACTTCTTCACGATATCATTCTCAACACTGAGGTCGAGGATTTCGCCAACCTTCGAGATTCCCTCGCCAAAGAGAATCTCAAACTCTGCCTTGCGGAAAGGAGGAGCAACCTTGTTCTTTACAACCTTCACCTTCGTCATGTTACCAATGACATCATCGCCGTCTTTCACGGATGAGACACGACGGATGTCGAGACGTACGGAAGCATAGAACTTCAGTGCATTACCACCAGTAGTGGTCTCAGGATTGCCAAACATCACACCAATCTTCTCACGCAACTGGTTGATGAAAATGCAAGTGGTGTTGGTCTTAGAGATGGTTCCAGTCAGTTTGCGAAGCGCCTGACTCATGAGACGGGCGTGCAGACCTACTGCCGAATCGCCCATATCGCCTTCGATTTCCTTCTTCGGAGTGAGGGCTGCGACTGAGTCGATAACGATAATGTCAATAGCCGATGAACGAATCAGTTGGTCGGCGATTTCGAGCGCCTGTTCACCATTATCGGGCTGTGAAATCCAGAGGTTGGCAACATCTACGCCAAGTTTCTCTGCATAGAAGCGGTCGAAGGCGTGCTCAGCATCGATGAACGCAGCAATACCGCCTTGCTTCTGTACTTCAGCAATAGCGTGAATGGCCAATGTGGTCTTACCTGAAGACTCAGGACCATAAATCTCAATGATACGACCTTTCGGGTAGCCGCCAACACCAAGTGCGGCGTTCAGTCCGATAGAACCAGTAGGAATCACGTCGACGTTCTCAATGTTCTCCTCGCCGAGTTTCATGATGGTACCTTTACCAAAGTCCTTTTCTATTTTCGACATAGCAGCCTGCAATGCCTTCAGTTTCTCTTCCTGAGGATTAGCAGCAGGAGTTTCTTTTTCTTTTGCCATAGGGTTTTGTTTTGCTTTTATAAATATTTTGTTTCTTATTTCGCTTGAATATCTAGGAATACTAGTATAAACTAGAATAACTAGATTTAATCTGAGGAACTATAGTTCCAAATCCACGTCGAACTCCTCGTGCCAAGGCAGACCGTGAATGTTGAGTTGCTCCATGAATGGATCGGGGTCGAAGTCTTCAACGTTCCACACACCGGGCTTGCGCCAGAGGCCTTTGGCGAACATCATTGCGCCAATCATTGCGGGAACACCTGTGGTATAAGAAACACCCTGCATTCCCGTCTCCTCATAGGCAGCGCGATGAGAGCAATTGTTGTAGACATAATAGGTGTGCTCCTTACCGTCCTTGATACCACGAATGCGGCAACCGATAGAAGTCTCGCCCTCGTAGTTCTCGCCGAGATCCTGCGGGTTAGGCAGCACAGCCTTGAGGAACTGCAGCGGTACAATCTTCACCTTCACCGTCTTCGTCGGGTCATCAGCCAGCGGAGCCTCATAGACAACCTCATCGATACGGCTCATGCCAATGTTCTGAATCACGTCGAGATGCTTGATGTACTGTTCGCCGAATGTCATCCAGAAGCGGCCCTGCTTGATGGTCGGATAGTTCTTCACGAGCGACTCGAGTTCCTCATGATGGAGCAGGTAGGACTCGCGCGGACCAATATTAGGATAAGTGAGCGGCTTGTGAATCTCCAGCGGCTCAGTCTCAATCCATTTTCCATCCTTGTAGTAAAGACCCTTCTGCGTAATCTCGCGAATGTTGATCTCGGGATTGAAGTTCGTTGCAAAAGCCTTGTGATGGTCACCAGCATTGCAGTCGACAATGTCGAGATAATGGATTTCGTCGAAGTGATGCTTGGCGGCATAGGCCGTATAGATGCCCGAAACGCCCGGGTCGAATCCACAACCGAGAATGGCGGTGAGGCCAGCCTGCTCGAAGCGGTCCTTATAGGCCCATTGCCAGGAATATTCGAAGTGAGCCTCGTCCTTAGGCTCATAGTTGGCTGTGTCAAGATAGTTGCAGCCACAAGCCAGACAAGCCTCCATGATGGTAAGATCCTGATAAGGCAGGGCGAGATTGATGACGAGTTCGGGCTTATAGTCATTGAAGAGAGCCTTCAACTGTTCAACGTCGTCAGCATCAACCTGTGCAGTCTTGATGGGCATCGTGTAGCCCTTGGCATGAATAGCCTCAACGAGTGCATCACACTTCGCCTTGCGACGCGAAGCAATCATGAAGTCAGTGAAAACATCGGGGTTCTGCGCAATCTTATAGGCAGCCACCGTTGCGACGCCACCGGCGCCAATCATTAATACTTTGCTCATGGTCTTATTCTTTGTTTTAATTGGTTTTTTATAGGTGTTTGAATTTCTGTCGCAAAAGGTTTTACTCATTCCTGAACTCATCGCCACGAATACCGAGAGCCGCCATCAGCGAATAGCCGAGAAGATCCTGCTGGAAGCGGCCACCTGCACGAGGTTCCATCGTGAGAATAGTGATTTGCTTCTCCGATTCCGCCTCCTGCTGATCATGTCGCCGCAGGGTTTCGCGCAAGTCGTCGTAGAGAGTGCCTTCTTCAGCATTCGGCACGATGATGACGCGCTTCACTTCTGGCTGGGAGAGCACTGTGCCCACAACGTCGAGGAATAGATCCTCGTGGCTCACCATATCAGCCTCAACTGGAACGGCGGCAATCTGAAACTCACCCAGTTGCTCATCGCGAAAGGCCTGTCCGTTGAGTTCCGTATCGAAGTCAGAAGGCTGGAAGTTGTCGAGGCGCGACTTTGTCTTGCTATGAAGCAGCACAACCTGAGTATTGGTCTCACCCTTCACACCGCCATCAAGCGCCATACAGACAATCCACGTGCTGAGGTCGGCCTGTGGGATGCGGCGTTCGAGCATACGCTCGAAGTTCACAATGAGGTCGAAGGCTACGCGGTCAGCATAGTCAGCGTCGGCAATGATGACATTTTCGCACCAAGGCGAGTGTTCTATTTGTTCATTCATTTGTGCAAAGTTACGAAATTATTATAAATTACAAATGAAAAATTAAAAATTATTTGGTTATTTACTTGAATTCTATTATCTTTGCCTGCAGTAAACATTAGAATAATTCAAAAAGAATGAAGAGCGTATTAGAAGGAAGAGATGCACTGAGAAGCGAGGTCATGAAGATTGCTGAAGTGGCTGGCTATCTTTGGCAGAACGGTTGGGCTGAGCGCAATGGTGGCAATATCACCGTGAACGTGACCGACCTGGTAGATGACGAAATCAGACAATTGCCCGCTATCAGCGAGGTGAAGCAGATTGGTGTGACGCTGCCACAACTGAAAGGCTGCTATTTCTATTGCAAGGGAACTGGCAAGCGCATGCGCGATTTGGCTCGCTGGCCCATGCAGAATGGTTCCATCATCCGTATTCTCGACGACTGCGCCTCCTACGTAATCATTGCCGACGAGGCCGTAATGCCTACGAGCGAACTGCCTTCGCACCTGACGGTTCATGCCCATCTGATTGAAACGGGTTCGCCCTATAAGGCAACAGTCCACACCCACCCGATTGAACTTGTGGCCATGAGTCACAATCGCGAGTTCCTGGGCAAGGACGTGCTCACAAACATCCTCTGGTCGATGATTCCCGAGACGAAGGCTTTCTGCCCGCTGGGCTTGGGCATTGTGCCTTACGAGTTGCCTGGTTCGAACAAACTCGCTGATGCTACGCTGAAGGAACTCGAAGACTACGACGTAGTGCTTTGGGAGAAACACGGTGTGTTTGCCAAGGGTCTCGACGTGATGGACGCCTTCGACCAAATCGACGTATTGTCGAAGTCGGCAAAGATCTACATCAACTCTCGCTGCATGGGCTTCGAGCCTGAAGGCATGAGTCAGGAGCAGATGGCCGAGATGTCGCGTGCATTCAATCTTCCCAGATAGAATAAAAATAAACCGGAAGGTCTCCGGGCTTTCTGGAAATAGGTTAGAAAATAATATACAACAATTTTAAAAAGAAGAAAAGATGAAAAGAACATTTATGAAGATGGCTCTTCTGGCAGTAATGACTGTCATGGGAGCACAAATGGTTCAGGCCCAGGAAGTTATCACAACTCCTGCTCAGATGGAAGCACAGAAGAAAGCCGAAGAAGCCGCTCTGAAGGCTGAGAAGAAGCAGGCTAAGGCAGAAGCCAAGGCTCAGAAGGAAGCAAAGAAGGCTGAAAAGGAAATGAAGGCTCGTGAGAAGGCTGCCAAGAAGAAGCAGAAGGAAATCGAGAAGCGCAATAAGGCCAACGAAAAGGCTAAGAAGACCGCTCAGGATGCTAAAAAGGCTCAGGAGAAAGCCGATAAGGCTGTCGAAAAGGCTGCTGCTTCCGGAAACGACCTGAAGGCACAGGCCAAGGCTCACAAGGCTCAGGCTAAAGCACTGAAGGCCCAGCACAAGGCTCAGCAGGCTGCTGAGAAAGCCGATAAACTGAACTAAGTCGTTCGTGTTTCGACAAGATAGACAAAGAGCCCTGACAAAATGGTTGTCAGGGCTCTTTTATGTTTGCTCCAAAAAGGATTCTTCTATTTCTATAAGCCAATTGCTTTCGGCTTAGATGTCCTCACCATAGCGCTCGCGGGTGATTTGCGAAAGCGACTTGCCGCGAGTATTCGGACAACCGATAATACCTACGATGAGTGAAATCGTCAGCAGGACAATCATGCAGTATGCTGCAATCGTGAAGCCCTCACCGTTCTCGCCATAGATGAGCGTAAAGACAACGCCCCAGACTGCCGACAAACCGCGAACAATGAAGAACATCAGTCCTTGAGCGCCTGCACGGAACTTAGCGGGGAACAGTTCCGAACCCCAAAGCGCATAGAAAATCTGAGGCGAGGTTCCGCCCTGAATTCCCCAGAGAATAGCAAATGCCCACAGACCAGCCATTCCGTTGACGCCAACTGTCACGATAACGAGCCACGCGCTGATGGCAACAACAAGTCCGAAGACGTAGATGGCCTTATGCTTCGTCTTATCAATAATCTTCGAGACGATAAATGTCACGCCAACGATGATAGCCCACTGAATGCAGTTCATCCAGTTAGCCTGCTCGTTGCTTACGCCACCTGCCGTCTCGTAGATATGGGGCTGGAAGAATCCCATGACCGAAGCCACAAGGTTCCAGGTGAGATAGATGGTTGCGAGGAAAACAACAGTGCGAACGGCAATCTTATTCTGGAACAACACCTTGATGTTATCGATGAGACCAGCCTTCTTCTCTGTTGCCTTTGCCGCCTCGAACTCAGCACTCTCCTGCAATCCACGCTGCAGGTTCCAAGCAATGAAGGCAACGACAAACAGCGAGAAGAACACAACTCGCGAACTGAACACATTGACCGCCTCTGTCGACATATTGCTTCCGCCAACTGCGTGAGCCAGACTTTCGACCCAGCCGAACAAGTAGCCGCCAGGGGCAAAGAGCATGCCTAACAGCAAGATTACCATTGGACCCACGCCCCACGACATCTGCGAGATGCAGATGTTGCGACCTCTATTGTTCACCTCAGAACTCTCCGAGATATAGGTCCACGATGCCGGAACTCCCACACCTACGGAAATGCCCGTGATGAGGAATCCGCAAAGCAGCATCGGGAAGTTCACCGAGAACATCACCGTCAGAACGCCAAGCATGTAGACCAGCAGATTGTAGGTAAAAATGAACTTTCGTCCGTATTTGTCGGCAAGGAATCCACCAATGATGGCACCAATAGCGGCACCGAGACAGTTGGCACTGATGAAGTTGAGCCAACCCAGATGAACCTCCGACAATCCCATATAGTTCTGCCACAAGGTCAGACCACTGGCTCCTGCGACAATCGCTCCTGCATCGAGATAATTCGTAAGAGACACGGCGAGCGTGCTCTTCAGACTTCCATGATTATTTCCCATTCTTCTATTTACCTTATTAAATGATTACCGGCAGACAACCTCCACCCTGATATTGAAAATCTTAGCCACCTTCAGAATCGTATCGATATGATGGCCAACGGCTGCAGCCATGTGGTGGGTTGGGCCAGCCTCACTCCAGCGATTGCAGAACTCACGGGCTCCGATGGAGAAGCGAGTGCGCATGTTAGTATCGCCAAAGGTGAAGATAGGACCTTCCTCATTGACGCCTTCGGCTACGACGAACTTGAAGATGCCGTTGCGGTCTTGCGTGATACCGAGATAGGTGACAGGACCCGTGGGAGGATAGAACTGCGTCAGATAACCACCGCCGCTCTTGCCGTGAAACACAGGAACTATCTTCATCGTCGGTTTCTTTGCCTGCGAAATGTCGTAGTCGCCCGAACCTGAGTGACCGATGATGCAGATATCCTCGTTGAAGTCGATGGAATACATCTCTGACAGCGTTCCTGTTCCACTGATGGTCTTCAGAATCGACATTGCCATTGCAACCTTCATGTCGCCCTCAACTGCACAAGCCGTATGCTGTTTGATGAGCATCGAGAAGGCAGGAATCAACATCGAGTCGAGTTTGCCGGCAATACCCTTGGCAAAACCATCGTAATGGGAAGCAATCAGTCCGAGTTGCTCGTCCTTCACCCACTGCTCAAAAGCAACTACATATCGAGCCATATCCCAGACTTTCTCAATGGTTCCACCGCCCTCAATGTCGAAGGTGTCGAGAATGTCCTGAGCCTTTGCGCGAATGGCTTCCTCGTCGGTAACATTATCGGCGATTGCCCACATCTTCTCCCAGTCGAACTGCTTGGTGTAGAGGTACATACGGTGATAAAGGTTGGTCTCGTCGATGTAGAGGTCCATCATACCAGGATAGGGACGTCCGATTTGTGCAATATTCGTATCGCGGAAACGACGACGAACCTGAGCGGCACGACACCAGTCCTCGATTTCTGCCTGCACCTGCGGGTCACCACCTTCCACTACGCCTGTGATGACAGCATGGCGCTTGCCAGCGCGCTCCAAGTCGGCAACCATTTCGCCAACAGCACCGCAAGCATAGAGTTCGCCGAGCCAAGTGGGAATGTCGGTATTCTCATAATCAGGAGCCAGTTTCTTCTGTACGTTCACCAGCACTACGGGCACGTTCAGGTCGCGAACAGCCGGCAACATATTATAAGATGTGGCATAAGTCAGCAACTGCAGAATGACCAAGTCCACATCGGCAGCGCGGAACTTGTCGCCTGCTGCCTGCGACTGCTCTTTCGTGGTGACCAAGCCGCCATCGATGATTTCTACGGTGTCGGGCAATGTTTTCTTAAATGCTTCGTACTGTGACTCAAACTCTGGAACGAGTTGTGGAAACTGTGGAAGGTACGCTCCCAATGCGATGGAGAATACGCCCACTCTTGCCTTGGTTTCAACTAATGGTTTGTTCATTTTCTTCTATGTTTTATTGTTTTCTGATTATTTCTATTCTGATAATTGATTAGCGTTCCGTAAGAAATGTTTAGTGCCATATATAAAGGATGAGCATCATTTGTATAAAAGGATTAACGCTCCGTAATTGCGAGGAATTTCTCGAATGCCACATCCCATTTCTCCTTCTCCTTGGGCTCGAATCTCTGCAGGTCGAGACTATTGGCGATGATGTGGCGCATCTCCCAGATATCATTCACCAGATTGCCTGCCTTCGCTTGCATCATGATGTTGCCAAGCGCAGTTCCTTCCTGAGGACCTGCGAGGACTACAACCTGACAAGCATCAGCCGTCATCTGGTTCAGATACTTATTGAGCGAGCCTCCACCAATGATATGAAGCACATCGAGCGGAACAGGCGAGAACTCCTTCAGCCAGCCAAACACCTGACGGTAGCGCAGAGCAAGGGAGTCGAAGATGCAACGGCAAATCTCTGCAGGAGTCTCAGGAATGGGCTGAGACGTCTGGCGACAATAACTCTGAATGGCTTCCACCATCGACGAAGGATTGGCGAACATCGCGTCATCGGGATTGATAATCGAGCGGAATGCCTCCGCCTCCATTGCCGACAACTGCAACTCTGCATGCGACAAAGCCTCGCCGTCTTTCTCCTTCCATTCCTTGCGGCACCGCTCATAGAGCCACATGCCGCAGATGTTCTTCAGAAAACGAGTCGTGCCTTCAATGCCGCCTTCGTTGGTGAAGTCGAGTTCGTAACTACGCGCATTGATCACTGCTTTCTTCGTCTCAATACCCATCAGGCTCCACGTGCCGCTTGACAAATAGGCAAACCGCTCGTCCTTAGCAGGAACAGCAGCCACAGCAGAGCCCGTATCGTGACCAGCAACCGCAATAACAGGGACAGCAGGAAGTCCCGTGATACGCTGCACTTCGCGTGTGAGTCTTCCGATAGGCGTTCCCGGCATCACCATTCTGCCGAATTTCTCCCGCTCCAGCGAGACACTTGCCAGCAGTTCCGACGAAAGTTCCTTCCTGTGGGGGTCGAGCATCTGCGAAGTTGAAGCAATGGTATATTCACAAACGGCCTCATCGGTGAGCATATAACTGAGCGCATCGGGCACAAACAAAATCTTCTCAGCCTGCTCCAGCGCCACATTGCCTTCGCTACGCATAGCGTGAAGTTGATAGAGCGAATTGAAATTCATGAACTGAATACCCGTTAGTTCATAGACGTGTTCACGCTTGACCACATGCTTCAGGTAGTCGTCGATGGCGGCAAACGTGTGAGGGTCGCGATAGGCAAGCGGATTTCTTAGCAATGCTCCATCCTGACCAACACACACAAAGTCAACGCCCCAAGTGTCGATACCGATGCTTTCAATCTTCTCGCCGCGCTGTGCCACAAGTCGCAGTCCACCAATAATCTCGTTGTAGAGCGCAAAGATGTCCCAATAGACATGTCCTCCAGTCTCAATAAGGTTGTTGGGGAATCGCGTCAGTTCTTCTATTTCGATGCGCCCATCTACGATGGTGCCCAGAATAGTTCGCCCACTTGTAGCCCCAAGGTCGGCTGCAAAAAATTTTCGTGCCTTGTTCATGCTTAGTAGTTTTTTGTAATCTTTACTTTGCAAAGTTAGCAGAAATTTCCGACAATTTGTCAGAAACTGAACATTATTTTTGGAAAAAAATCACATAATCCGCGAAAAAAGTCTATTTAGTCAAAAAAACATCGTACCTTTGCAGTTCGAATAATGAAAATCAGTAAATCGTAATAATAAAATCATGTCAAGTTTAACCATTGCTATTGTCGCCGTGTTCATCGTTGGCTATTTCCTGATTGCCATTGAGAGCGTGACGAAAGTAAACAAGGCAGCAACAGCGCTGCTGATGTTTGTGTTCTGCTGGACCCTCTTCATGATCGACCCAGCACAATACCTGCCCGCCGCCATTGGCGATGTGAAAGCCCTTGTGGTGAGCGAAGAGATTGAGCGCCATCTTGGTTCAACGGCTACTACGCTGTTCTTCCTGATGGGTGCTATGACCATTGTCGAACTGGTTGACCAGAATGGTGGATTCAACTTTGTGCGCGACATGCTCCAGACCCGAAGCAAGAAGAAATTGCTCTGGCGCATTGCGTTCATGACCTTCATCCTCTCTGCCATCCTCGACAATCTGACCACGTCGATTGTGATGATTATGATTCTTCGTAAACTCGTCAGCGACAAGAAGGACCGTCTCATCTATGCCGCGCTCGTCATCATCGCCGCAAATAGTGGTGGAGCATTCTCTCCGATTGGTGATGTGACGACTATCATGCTCTGGAACAAGGGTGTAATCACCGCTGCCGGCGTTATCAGCGAGATCTTCATTCCTTCGCTTGTGTCGATGGTGATTCCCGCATGGATTCTGTCGCTTTCGCTTAAAGGCAAACTGACCTTCACCAAAGATCAGGCACACAGTTTCCAGGCCAGTGCACTCACCACACGTCAGCGCAAGACCATCTTCTTCCTGGGTGTCGGCGGTCTGATCTTCGTTCCCATCTTCAAGTCTATCACCCATCTGCCCCCGTTCGTAGGTATTCTGCTCATCCTTGGTCTGCTCTGGACCGTCACTGAGGTGTTCTACGCTCAACTGAAGGAGAAAGAGGAGAAGGGTGCTATGCAGAAGCGCGTAACAGATATGCTCTCCCGCATCGATATGTCGACCATTCTGTTCTTCCTCGGCATTCTGATGGCTGTGGCTTGTCTTGAGACCATCGGTGTTCTCACAATGCTCGGTGAGGGTCTTGATGTTGCCTTCAACGGAAACCACTACCTCGTCACAGGTATCATTGGTGTTCTGTCGTCAATTGTCGACAACGTACCTCTCGTAGCAGGTTGCATGGGAATGTATCCCGTTCAGGCTGTTGGCGATATGGCTGTCGACGGAGTGTTCTGGCAGTTGTTGGCCTACTGCGCTGGTGTCGGTGGCTCGATGCTCATCATCGGTTCGGCTGCAGGTGTGGTCGTCATGGGACTCGAGAAGATTACCTTCGGTTGGTACATGAAGAAGATCACCTGGGTTGCCTTCATAGGCTATCTCGCAGGTATCATCTGCTACTGGGCTCTCCGCACCTTCATCTTTGGTGCATAAACCCAACCTGTAGAAACTATCTCTAAGACAAAATCGCTTAGAAAAACATATTTGAAGTCCTCCAACGAGTGACTCCCACAAAAGAGGCAAGGAGCGTTCCAAAAGAACAAATCCTTGCCTCCTTTTTTATATATAAACCACTTTCTTTTGTACATAAGTTATCATTCTGCTTTAATAACAAGTATTCATTCTGTTTTAAAACAAGTCTTGAATAAGCAACTCCATCATAGAACTTAAATTCAACTTTGCATTCTCCATCATTATCCTAAAACAAACTTGAAGCCTTCAGACAAGTGGCACAAAAGATACAGCAATGTAACTTTTCGGTTGTTTTGAATAAGTTTTTCTGCTGATTTAGCAATTATTTTTGTATCTTTGTACCGCAAAAATAAGAAATACTTAACTTTTCCATTATGAAACAATTTGTTACAAAGATGCTGTTTATGACAGCACTGACTGTTTGGAGCCTCGGTTCCTATGCTACAACCGCAGTTCAGGGAACGCCCGATGACGAACCTATGGCACAAGTCGTAGAACGAGGACTGAACCGTGCTGCCACACAGTCAATCATTCTAGCTGAGACGCTGAAAGACCAGCCTGGAGCCTTGCCCCGAACCTTCGAATCAGTCAGAGGCAAGAAAGCCAAAGTACAGACCATTCGCTACGACCACTGGGTGTCGGGATTCTTCCCAGGTGTGCTGTGGTTGCTCTACGAAAACACAGGCGACCAGCAGTTGCGCCAATATGCTGAACTTTATACCGACCGCGTAGAACCAGCGAAGAAGGTGACCAACACTCACGACCTCGGATTCATGCTCTATTGCAGTTTCGGTCAGGGTTATCGTCTGACTGGAAACAAGCATTATCTGGACGTCATCAATGAGGGAACGCAGAGTCTGCTGACTCGCTGGAACGATAAACTGGGTCTGATTAAATCGTGGGACTCTGGCGAAAAATGGCAATATCCCGTCATCATCGACAACATGATGAACTTGGAGATGCTGTGCTTCATGACCCGCGAGTTCTCCGACCGCAGATATGAGCGCATTGCCGAGAGACACGCTCAGACCACGATGAAGAATCATTTCCGTCCCGATTTCTCCACCTATCACGTGGTTTCCTACGACACCATCACGGGAAAACCTCACGCCAAGAACACCCATCAGGGTTATGCCGACAACAGCGCTTGGGCTCGTGGACAGGCATGGGGGCTCTATGGCTACACGATGATGTATCGCGAAACGCTCAATCCTATCTATCTCCGTCAGGCACAAGAGATTGGCAAGTTCCTGATGAATCATCCCCGACTGCCCAAGGACAAGGTTCCCTATTGGGACTACGACGCTCCTGACATTCCCAATGCCAAGCGCGACGCTTCGGCTGCAGCCGTAATGGCTTCGGCACTTATCGAACTGAGCCAACTCGACCCTAGCGAAATGGCACCGAAGTGGCTGGAACTGGCCGAGCAGCAACTCCGTACGCTCACGTCATCGGAATATCTCGCTGCAGAAGGCGAACAGGGCGGATTCATCCTGAAACACGGCGTGGGTCATCTCCCCGGACGTGCCGAGGTGGATGTTCCCCTGACCTATGGCGACTACTACTATGTGGAGGCCCTGATGCGCATGAAACAACTTCTCGCCAAGCCAACA
This sequence comes from Prevotella sp., assembly GCA_024697645.1. GTDB lineage: Bacteria > Bacteroidota > Bacteroidia > Bacteroidales > Bacteroidaceae > Prevotella. The sequence goes on along the minus strand of JAILFH010000005.1, from coordinate 13,536 downwards.
GGCTTGAACGACCGCGAAATCTGGGTGAAGCAACTCACGCGAATTGCCGAGCCCGTGCTGAAGAACCTAGCAGACGGCACACTGAAGAAGAACATGCCGTTTGAATCGCTCTCACGCGAGCCGCTCCGTAAGGAAGTTTCCTATCTCGAAGCCGTAGGCCGCACCATCTGCGGCATTGGTCCCTGGCTGGAACTCGGTCCCGACGAAACGGAAGAAGGCAAACTTCGCGCCTACTACATCGACCTCGTCGTTCGTGGTCTGAAGAATGGTGTCAATCCGCAGTCTGCCGACCACCTGATGTTCGACAATCGTCATTCTCAGCCGCTGGTCGATGCTGCATTCCTTGCTGAAGGCATTCTTCGTGCCCCAACGCAAATCTGGGGAAATCTGGACCAGCAGGCCAAAGACTGGCTCGTGAACGAGTGGAAAATCTCACGCGGCATCAAGCCTTACGAGTGCAACTGGCTTCTCTTCGCCTCGATTATCGAAGCAGCCCTGCTCGAATTCACGGGTGAATGCGATATGGACCGACTGATTTACGGCGTAAATCGCTTCAGAAACGAGTGGTACAAAGGTGATGCTTGGTATGGTGACGGAACAGACTTCCATCTCGACTATTACAACAGCCTTGTGATTCATCCGATGTTCACCGAAACGCTGCGTGTGCTGAAGAAGCACAATCTTGAAGGCGCTGACTTCCTTCCCACACAGGAGGAACGTCACGGCCGCCTCGCTGCCCAACTCGAGCGCATGATTTCTCCCGAAGGCAGTTATCCCGTCATTGGCCGTTCCATCGTCTATCGTTTCGGTTCGTTCCACGCGTTGGCAGATGCGGCCCTGCTGCACATCCTTCCCCACAACGTGAGCCCCGCTCAGGTGCGCTGTGGTCTGACCTCAGTCATTGAGCGCCAACTCAGTCAGCCGCTCACATTCGACAACAACGGCTGGCTCCGCATTGGCTACACGGGAAGTCAGATTCGTATGTCTGAGGACTACATCAACACGGGAAGTCTCTATCTCTGCACAGCAGCCTTCCTGCCCCTCGGCCTTCCTGCCGACGACCCGTTCTGGGCAAGTCCCGCTCGCGACTGGACAGCAAAGAAAGCATGGAATGGTGAGGATGTTGGCGCTGATCACGCGATAAGGTAGGAGCCTCTCCCCCCTCCCCTAAAGAGGGAGAGAGCCTGTCCTCAGATGAGGAGGTATCATATCAAGGATTCATTAAAACTTTTGAATTCATTATTACAAAAAATGGAAGAAGCGGGTGACCGTTTCTTCCATCTTTATTTTGCTATGTAGTTCTCTAAATGTATTTCTATAAATATAGATTTCTAAAATAGAGTGTTAGCGGTATTTGCCCCCTCCCTCTTCGGGGGGAGAGCCCCTTTTTTTACTCGGGCATCATCGTTACTTCCGCATGGTTGCCGCTCTTCAGAACAGTGTCGCGGAGGAACTGAGAAACCTTATCGAGGGTTACACCCTCAACAGTCTGCTTGTAGTTGGTGTAGAAGTCAATACCCAGACGGTTGTAAAGACCCAGAACCGAACGCCAGTAGGTGTTTGTCTTTGCATCGACGTCGGCCTGCTTCAGCAGAATCTGCTTCACCTTGTTCAGATCTTCAGCGCTGGGAGCGGCGATAGTTGCGTTCATGCCCTTCTGGAACTCAGGAATAGCTTCTGCAGCCTTATCGGGATTGAGTTTACCAACACCACTAATCACAGCGTAAGCCTTACCTGCCTCGTAGTCGATTTCGCCTTCAGCACCAGCGTGATAGGCTGCCGACATACGCTCACGAATCTCGCGGTTGAAGGTCATATCGAGCATACGCGACGACACATCGGTGAGAACATCGTTCTCCAATGTGTAAGGAATCACGTCAGAACGCCAAACCTCAGTAGCCTGAGCCTGCGGGTTCTCCATCTTCTTCTTGAAAGCATTCTTCACCTCACCATTGACGAACGTACGCAGATCCTTCACTGCGGGCTCAACAGCCTTCTTGTTCTTCTTGCTCTTCTTAGCCTTCTTGGCGGGCTGAGCCTGAGCAACAGGCAGCGAAGCGATATACTGGCAAACGAGGTTGCGCAGAGTGGGCTCGTCGTAGTTGCCGACGAAGGTGAACGTGAAGCCTGAAGCGTCGCTGTAGAGTTGCTTCCAGATAGCCATCACCTGATCGTAACTGATAGCATCTACCATTTCCACAGTCGGAACACGATACTTCGGGTTATTGCCATAGACTGTGCTCATGAGCGAATCCTGGAACACCATATCATTGTTCAGGCTCATGTTCTTCAGGTTCAGTTTAATCATGTCGAGAATACTGTTCACAGCCTTCTCATCCTTGCTGATATTAGTGAACTTGAGGTAGACCAGTTGCATCATTGTCTCGAGATCCTTCGGAGTTGTCGAACCAACGATTCCATGAGAGTCGCCATTGATGGTCAGATCAGCACTGCACTGCTTACCGGCGAGAGCCTTCTGCAGATCATTGTTCGAGAACGTACCCAGACCACTCTGACCAAAGATAAGGCTTGCCAACTGAGCGTCACCTGAAGCAGGATTAGCCAGAACGGCATCACCACCTTCTGCACGGCCAGAAAGCAAAATCTCATCAGCATTGAAGTCGGTCTTCTTCATCACCACCTTCGCACCATTCGAGAGCGTCAACTTGGTGAAGCCCAGCAAATCGTTCTTCTCTTCGGCAACGATGGTTCCAGCCTGAGGAGCCTGAGCCATGAGCGGTTCCTGCTTCACGTTGTCAACATAGGCCTCCAGCGTCTCCTGACGCACGCCCTGAATGGTCTGCTGCATCTGGTCAGAAGTGAAATACTCCTTACCGTCCTTCTCCTGCACGCAAGCCAGCACGACCAGATTCGTGTCGGTTTCGCTGACGAGTTGCTGAGTCAGTTGGTTGATGGCATCAACGGGAATCATCGGAGCAATCTGGTTCATCAACTGATACTCATCATCGATAGCAACGATGGGCTCAGCGTTGATGAAGTTGTTCACGTAAGTCTGACAGTAATCGTTCGATGGGGTCTTCTCGCGGTTGTTATAAGCCTTCTCCAGACGGCTCAGATACTCCGAACGGGCACGATCATACTCCGTAGCGGTGAATCCGAAGTCCTTTGCACGCTTCAGTTCACGAACACCGGCTGCAAGAGCCTGCAGGTCCTGATCAGCCTTCGGCACAACCGTCAGCGTGAGTGCGTCCATCGAGCGCGAAACCAGATACTGTCCGTCGCTGGCGTCAGCCTGCAGGAACGGGCATTCGGGCTTCTGAGCCTCCTCGCTGAAACGAGCAGTCATCATCTGTCCCATCACGTCGCGCATATAGTCGAAGATGAGATACTGCATACCCTGCTTCATAGAGTCGGGGAACGCCTCGTGCTTCATACTGGCGAGGAACATCGATACCTGCTGCTCCTTATCCTTACCCACGATGAAGACACCCTCGTTGTTGTCGGGCACTTCCACAATCTCCACCTTCGCAGCATCGGCTGGAACGGTGATGGGCGAGAAGAGTTCCTTGATCTTGCCTTCGATATAGTCAACATCGATATCACCGACAACGATGATAGCCTGGTTGTCAGGACGATACCACTTGCGATAGTATGCGCGGAGAGTCTCGGGTGAGCAGCCGTCGATGACGCTCATCAGACCGATGGGGAAGCGCTCGCCATACTTCGAACCGGGATACATCTGGGGTAGGACGCCCTCGAGAATCTTCTGTGTACCGGTGATGCGCATACGATATTCGTTGTGAACGATGTCGCGCTCAGCATCGATAGCCTTCTCGGTCAGCGAAATACCATTCGACCAGTCCTTCAGGATGAGCATACACGAGTCAATGGCTGTCTGGCGTGTAGCGGGCACATCGGTGAAGAAATAGACTGTCTGGTCGGTTGAAGTGTAGGCGTTCAGGTTGCGGCCATACTCCACACCAATCGACTGCAGATACTCCTGCAGCAGGTTGTCCTGGAAATGATCCGTACCGTTGAAAGCCATGTGCTCCAGCAGGTGGGCCAGACCGCGCTGACTCTCCTCTTCCTGCACAGAACCCACTTTCTGAGCGATGTAGTAGTTGGCCACCTTCTCGGGGTACTCATTGTGGCGAATGTAGTAGGTCAGTCCGTTGTCGAGCTTACCTACGCGCACATTCTTGTCTTGCGGCAGCGGCATGTCCTGTGCTTGCACAGTGACAGCACCTGCCATCAGCAGCAATGCTGCAAATAATTTTCTGAATGTCATGATAACTTGTTTTAATGAATTATATTTATAATGTATGTATTTCGTCGTCGTTTTGGCTCATGATATTTTTTCTCACGGCAAAATTACTGCGAATTTTACACATCTCCAAGAAAATCATTCTTTTTTTAGCCAAATGAGAACTATTGCAAACTTCTTGAAACATTTTCTAATGAATCGACTGCCTACTCTTCATTGCTCAAGAGACTATTCTTTCTGATGACGAGTTCTCAAAAGTTCACTTACATTCCCGTACTGTTGCTCAATTGCTCGCTGTCGGACTTCTTCTCCATGAAGTCGTTCTCGATGCGGCTCTTGTGTTCTTTCGCCTTCACGCCGGTGTTGCCGAAGGTATAACTCAGCGTGAGTTGAACCTGCTGCATGGGAACGCGTACTTTCGTCGTCTGCTCGAAGTCGTAGCCTCGTGTGGAGGTGTCGAGAGCGAGTTTGCCGCCATTGCCAAGGGCTGTGACACCCGAGAGCGTAATCGAGAGGCGATCGGAGAAGAACGACTTGGTGAGACTCAGCACACCCAGCTTGAAGCCCGTCGAATGGCCCTGCAGCGTGTAGGTGCGGCTGTTCATAATCGCGTTCGCTGAGAGTTGCAGATTCCAGGGGAGTGTCTGCTGCAGGCCCAGCATGATGTTTCCCTGCCAGCCATGATTGCGCAATCCGCGTTCGTTGCCGTTCGGAACCAAGCTGATGTTGCTGTCAATCAGCGGCGAAGAGGCGAGCAGTGAGAATGCGTCGTCGCGTGTGCGCAGATCAACATAGGAGAGTCCGCCGTTTAGCATCAGTCGTGTCTTGGTTGCGATAAGCCAGTTCACGAAGGCTGTCAGCGATGTGCTGCGCTCCTTGCCGATGTTGCCATAAGTGGTGTGCAGGATGTTCCCGTCGTAGAAGCTGTATTCGGCGATTTGGTCGTTGGTGAAAGTCTGATGAATGCTCGCGTTCACCATCAGCTTTTGTGTGAACGAACTGAAGCTGAGGCCTACATTATGAGTCTTCGATACGTCGATGTCGGGATCACCATAACTGATGGCCTCAGGGTTCGAGCGGTCCACGTAGGGATTCAGATAGGTGATGCCCGGACGCGAGATGCGCATGTTGTAGGTGAGTCCGATGTTCTGCGTCATCTTCGGCGAATAACTCAGCGAAGCCGATGGGATGAGTGTTCCGTAGTTGGTCGAGACGGCAGCCTTCTGCCAAGTGTGCTCATAGCGCAGACCTGCTTTCGTCGAGAACTTCCCGAAACTGGCAGCATGCTCGGCATAGGCGGCAGCGATATTGTTCTTATGGTGATAGTCTTCCACGTCGGATGTGTTGCGGCGCAGGATAGCCTTTGAACCGAGCGAGAGCGTCTGCGTGGCCGACAGCGGCATCGTGTAGTCGAGTTGCAGCGTGTGCTCCATCGAGCGGGCCTTGTTGCTCTGACTCATGGGCTGCAGCGACGTGCCTGTAGGAACATTTACCTCCTCGCCGTTCACGGATGTGATAAAGTTCGAGAGCGTAAACTCAGTTTTCTGCGGAGCGTACGACAGCAGATAGGAAAGCGTGAGCGAGCGGTCGCGGCTGGCTGAGAAGAAATGCTGCCAGTCGGCACTCACGTTCAGCGCCGTACTACCCATTTTGTAGTCCTGATCATAGCCCGTGGTGAGCAGCGAGGTGTAGGTCTCGTTCCGTCCTTCCATCTTTGCTCTGAATGCCGTCAACCCTACCGAGCCACTCAGCGTGTTCAGCGAGTCGAGGTCATAGGACAGATTGACAGTTCCCATCGTGAACGGTGTGCGCTGGTGACTTTTCTGATGCTGCCGCATTTCCTGCGACGTTGCACCCGTCGATGTGCGGTTCAGGTCTATGGTGAGATCTTTCAGATTCTGATATTGTCCGATGACGTTGGCGCTGGCCGACAACTTGCCCTGATGGGCCGAGATGAAGGCTCCTCCGCCCCCGCCCTTGTTGCCGCCTGCGACACGAATGGTTCCCGTAACGCCGTCGAGCGCCTTCGAGGCTGCCCCACCCTGCTGACGAGCCAGCACGATGTTCAGTATGCCTACAGCGCCTTCTGCGTCGTATTTGGCACCAGGATTCGTGATTACTTCAATCTTCTCAACGGCGGCAGCGGGCATCATCTTGAACACCTGCGACGCGTTCTGCGAGAACATCGGATTTGGTTTGCCGTCAACATACACCTTGAAGGCACTGGAGCCATTCACGGTGATATTGTCCTGACCATCAACGGTCACCATGGGCACTTTTCTCAACATATCGAGCACTGTCGACGATTGAGAGTCTGCATCGGAAGCGACATCGTAAGTCATCTTGTCGGCTTCCATTTTCACCATCGGCTTAGCAGCGGTGACGGTGACGCCCGAGAGTTCGAGCGAATCATAGACTGCCTCTAGCGAGTCTACGTTTACTTGCGCCTTGGCTGCTGGCACCCCTGCCAGCAAGCCATAAGCACACACTAAAGAGAGAATTTTGATTCTTTTCATCATTTTATTTGTTGTAAGTTTTATTCTTTAGACGCAGCCTACTGTCAAAAACTACACGACAACGTCATTTTTTTTATTTAGGGGCAAGAGGTAAGGGGGCAGGGGGCAAGAGAAATGCACTACTGGCTCACTTAGCAACCTTTATGCCCTACTGGCGCTCTTTTAGCCACGGATGACACAGATTTTCATTTATTTTTTAATGTCACGGATTTTCGTTCACCGATAAGGCTTCGCCCAGTTCCAATCTCTCTGTTTCAAGTTTTTATCAAGAATTAGAGAATTAGAGAATTTTTATTTTTGGCTCACTTTTTGAATTAATAAGAATTCGAGAATTTTTGCAACAGAGATAACCCAAATGTTTTCTTCTGTTTTTTTATGTTTTCTTCTGTTTTCTTGAACCCGCCTTGGCGGAACATGTCCCTTTGGCTTTTGCCTCAAAACTAATCATATTTGTAATTTGTGAATTGTAATATGTGATTTGTCTTTAATTTGTAATTTGTGAATTGTAACTTGTAATTTGAAAAGTTCCTTTATTTCTTAGACGCAAACACTGAGCGGAAAGTTGCAACTTACTGTTTTTCCCAAGCCTTGACAATCTCGTTGATGTCGATATCGAGCAAGCGCATCTGTCGGAACATCTCGGGCAACGTCTGACTGCGGAATTCTTCACGGCGACGCTCCAGAATCTGTTTACGGGCATCGGGATGAACGAAGTAGCCCAGACCGCGCTTGTTGTAGATCACACCCTCGCGAGCCAGCAGTTCGTAGGTCTTCACGGCGGTGTTCGTGTTCACTTCGAGCATCACGGCATATTCTCGCACGCTGGGAATTCGGTCGTCGGCCTTGTAGGTTCCGGCGAGGATCTCATCGCAGAGACGGTCTGCCATCTGCACGTATATGGCTTTATCGTTGGTAAAAATCATATTGACTTACGTTTTTATGTTCTTTATGCGAGAATGCGAATCTTCTGAGTCTCCATCTGTCGCCGACAGAACAGGCGATACGACAGCCAGATCATCAGGGCGGAGAGTAGCAGAGCGACAATGGCAGAGCCGATGATGAACGGCTGCATGTCTTCAATGATCAGGAAAGGATTCTCCTGCAGGTCTGCTTTGTTGAAAGCACCGTTCTTAAAAAAGTAGTAGCCTATGCCAAATCCAGATGTGAAAACCATCACGAAAAGGAATGCGAGCACCGAAAGGGACGTATAGAGCCAGGGCTGGTGGCGCCAGATGGTTCCGCCGAGCAGGAATGCTGCGACGAAGAAAATGCTCATACACCAGTTCACGGGCGTATACCACCAATGCATCGTAAATTCTCCTGGCAAAACAGAAGCCACATAACTATTGTCGAAATTCAGTTTGAAGAGCACCGACAGCGACTGAATGTCGAAGAGATAGCCAATGCCCGAGGCGAACAGCAAGGCAAGATAGTAGAAGAGTGTCGGAACCACAAAGCCCAGAATCAGGGCATAGGCAATGCGGCTAAACCATTTCTCCCCATTCGTGGCAGGCAACAGCAGATACTGAATCTCGCCACTGCGCTTGCTCATGTTGGCAAACACGGAACTGAGGGCAACAATTTCAATGAGCAACAGGACCAGTCCTGCGTTGCTGATGGCCGAGAACGAGGGAAGCAGGCTCTGGTCGAAGGGCAGATTGGCCCTGCCCATCGTGCTCACACCTGAAAAAATACCGAAAGCATAGGCTGCAAGCGCTCCGAAGAACGTCAGTAATGCCACAAGCAGCAAGTCGAGTCTTCCATTGATCAGATGCTGTCGGAGCAACTGCCAGCAACGGTTTATGTTGAATTGATTATTTTTCATTGTTTTTATTTGTTGGTTGGGTATTCAATATTCTGATTGAACTCATAGCGACAGAATCCACGATAGGCGAGAGGCAGCAGGCAGAGCCACGTCAGTATGAATCCGCCCAGACTCAGAAGGAATATCAGTCCACGATGAGTACCTGAAAAGATGCTGTGGAGAACTACGATGAGCAGGATGAAGAAGGCCAGCATCGCAATGAAGATGATGACGCCATTCCAGGGGGATTTCCTGTACTTGAACACCTCTACAAATTGCAGTGGATAGAAAGTCACGATGAACAGCATGAGGAAAAAGAATTTGAAGAGGATTCTACCCAGATCAGCCATTTGAATATAGGCATCATAGACCTGAGGGAAGAAATAGCTCAGACCAATTCTCCACAGTACTTCGGCACAGAGAAAACTTACTATCGAAACAAGCAGTAGGCACACCAGTGGCTGTACGAGACACTGCGTGAAACGCTCCATGTTGCTCACGGGCAGCGTCAGGAAACGGGCACTATGCTTGCGTGACAGCTGATAGTTTGTCGGATTGAAGACTGGCAAGATGAAGAATAATGGCCAGATGCTCAGGCGATTCATTCGAAAAAAGGCAATCTCGAGGTCGTTCCACCAGAAAAATGCACAGAACACCTTGATGGCAAGCAGCACAAGTGTCAACAGGAGCGTCACCATCAGAATGGTGCGGGCGCGTTCGCCCATATTGGCACGGAACAGGCGACAGAAGCGGCGGAGGCTGAATGTTGTTGTTTTCATGAGATTCATTCTTCTTGAAATTTTTCTACACTACAACTTCCGTAACTCTATTTCGACAGTTTGCCATTGACAACTGCATTGAAGAGCATCTCCAGATTCACCGTTGTCTCTTCGCCGTCGGTGTTAGCAACAATCACCGCGCGACCCTGCGGTGTAGGCTCAGTATAGAGGGCGTCGCTGCAGTCCTCGCCCATCGAGCGATACTGGAAGGCGAAGCGCTCCTGAACATCGGCGAGGGAACTGTCGAGCAGCACGCTGTCTGCACCTCCCTTTGCGCCAAGGATGATGACATGATCGAGCAGGGCGTCGACGTCGTGCACCTGATGGGTCGACACAACGATGATCTGCTCCTCACCCATGTGGCGGGCCACCATCTTGCGGAACAGACTCTTGGCGGGAATGTCCAGACCGTTGGTGGGTTCGTCCATCAACAGCACGCGGCACTGTGTGGCGAGAGCAAAACTCACCAGCACGCGCTTCTTCTCGCCCAGCGACAGATTTTCAAGTTTCGCGTCCATCGACATCTCGAAGTCCTGAAGGCACTGCGACAGCACCTCCTTGCTGAAGTTGGGATAGAAGGGAGCATAGAAGTCCACGTACTTGCGAAGCGTCATGTTGGGCAGCGAAAACTCGTCGGGCACGAAGAACAACTGCTGGAGCAACTGTGGCTCGCGTCGGCGCGGTTCGTTTCCGTCAATCTCAATCTCACCCTGACGCGGCATGAGCAGTCCGCTGAGCAGATAGAGTAGGGTGCTCTTGCCTACACCGTTCTTACCCAGCAGTCCGTAGATGCGACCTTCCTCGAGATTGAGTGTGAGGCCGTCGAAAACCATTTCCGACGAACCTGAATACTTGTAACTGATGTTCTGAATCTTAATCATAACTTTCTTTGTTGGCGTTTGTTCTTGTTGTTATTTTTTTTGTTTGCGAGAGAGTTTTTTTAACTTGTTCGTTATTAAAATTCGTTCGTTTTAGGTGTACCACTTTAATAGTACACTGCAAAAGTAAACATTTAGTTGATACAATCCAAGAAAACCCTATAAAAATTAACTTGTTTTAACAATAAAGCCGCTTTCCCCTATACGCAATTGATGGGCAGAAAACCCTTCCTACCCATCAAATTTCCCCCTTTCGGCGGGGATTACACCTTATAATAAAATAAATAACAAATTACATATTACAATTCACAAATTACAAAACATATCACAAGTTACAATTCACAAATTACAAATATGATTAGTTATGAGGCGAAAGGCAAAGAGGGCAAGTTCCACCAAGACGGGTCATCAACCAACTGAACACAGAAGAGAATTTCGGTACGATGACGGTCAGACTTATATTATCTCAAAAACACTCTTACAACTTTTGCCAACTTTGGCATAGGAAGTGGCATCCTCGGGGTCCCCTCCTCCGGGGAGGAGGGGTAAAGCGAAGCGAGGGGTGGTAGCGATGAAACACAAATCTAATTGCTTTTATAAGTCGTGGAGAATTATTTCTCTACCACCCCCGTTACGCTTCGCTTCACTCCGCCCCTCCTTCTAGAAGGAGGGGAATATAAGGCAGCCACTTTCTGCAGCAAGAAAGGCGCAAAAGATTTCTCGCGAAGCGACTTTTGAATGATTTCTGGGCGAAGCCCATCCTATGCGCCCCCTTCCGCTTAGTTTGCTCAAATCTCTAGTTCTTATTAATTCAATCCTACAGAAAATTCTTAAATTCTCTAATTCTTGATCTTCAGATACAACTTGCACTGAGCGTAGTCTATCACGGCCTGATGCTTGTCCAGGAAGTCGGTGCCTAAGATGCCGTCAACCTGTCTTGCGTGGTTTTTCTTGAATTCGGCATTGAGATATGAGATGTCCATCAGGTAAAGTTCCTGAGCCACGATGTCGAACTCGTTGATCCTGAGCGTGGCCGACGTCCTGACCAATGGAGAAACCGAGCCGATTCCGGCAACATAGTCGGTAGTCTTCAAGGCTTCAAGTCCAAACTTGCTCCTCTTTGACACGTCGATAAGCGTGCCGCCACCGCCGGTATCGATGAGGAAGACACACGGTTTTCCATTCAGTTGCAGAGTGGTCGTAATATGTCCCGTCTTGCTCTTGAAAATCTTCACTTCGTCGTATCCTTTCGCCCTCATCGCTGAGTCGGAACCCTGCGGAAGGGCATCCGCACCGGCTCTCTTGCCATCCGTACATCCATACAGAATGGCCAATATGAAAAGAAGTATGATATGTACTATCGACTTCCTGACGGTCTGCTTCTCGCGCTCTGTTTTTCTCATTGTCTGATGGTATATCCGTTATTCGTTAATACTTGAATGGCCGTATCGAGATTCTCGCTCTTAGTCAAGATGTAGTCGGTATTGAAAGTTGATATGGCAAAAATACCTATGGAATTTTCTGCCAGACACGCTGTGATACGAGACAAAATGCCGATGAGAGAGAAGTCAAGTACGCCCTCTATACGGAAGGCGCGCCATCCGTCATTCCGCTCTATGACATTCCCAGGCACAAGGTTAGTTGGGCAGACAAGAGATTTCTCTTCATCGGTAGAGCCAGTGAATACGAATGGACTCTCAATATCAATCCCCGAATAGTCCTCGACCTTGCAGACGGAGAATTCTATGTCGATAATCTTTAACTCCATCTTCTATTTCATACCGATAAATGTGGCACGCATAGGGCTGAACGTATCGATGACGACACCTGCCTCCAGACAGACAATCCCATGGACGGTATCGGGAGCAACATAGAATCCGTCGCCAGCCTCCAATATTCTCTTCTCGTCGCCGATGGTCATCTCAAACTTTCCGCTGGCCACATAACTCGCCTGACTGTGATAGTGGCTGTGGGGTTCGCCAACTGATCCCTTCTCGAACTTCACCTTCACCAGCATCAACTGGCCGTCGTAGCCCATGATCTGGCGTTCAACACCCGCTCCAGCATCTTCCCACCTGAGTTCATCGTTGAACTGAAACACATCGCTGCAAGTTTTCTTCGTTTCCTCTTTCATTTTCGTATTTTTAGTTGGTAATAAAAATGTTTCCTTAAAACTGATGTCCAATTGACTCACAGTCTGGGTAAAAGATTCTAACAAATCTCCCATGAGCAGGCCCGTTTCAACTGTTGCCTCATTAGAAGCGTTAGCCTTCATGGAACCCCAAACGCCTGATTGGGCAAAGTTAAGCATAAATTTCGAGAAATCACTCCGTTGGGAGGAATATTTCGCAGATGAGAACAATATTCATCATTTGTCTTTAGAAATTTAGTCATATAAAACTATTGCCTTTATTTCGCTGCCAATTGAGGTCAAGAGAGGTGGGTCTACATACTGGCACAGCGCAAGATTGCCTATGGTATGCAACCCTTTTTCGAGTTTGTTGCTCCGTGCAAGGTGGTATGTCATGCTGGTATTTTTCCATCGTCTTTCTCATCATTTTCATCGTCTTGTAAAGATTCTTTACCTACAAAGCACGTCTTTCTATGTTACAAAGCATGCCTTTCGACCTTAAAGAGGATGCCTTTATACCTATATAAAGCATGTGTTTATACCCCTATAAAGACCATGTTTATACCCTACAGAGGATGCCTTTCTAAGGTAGAAAGCAATGCTCTGCAGAAGACTCTCCCAAGCCTCTCCCCCCGCCCTTGCCTGCAGGGAGGGAGTAGGAGCCTCATCACAACGACGAGTTCATCGAGAACGGCGAGCACGTCTGACTTCTTCACCGACACATTCTGCTGGATCTGGTCGGCGAGCGTCTTCGTGTCCTTGATGCCGCTGACGAGTGCACGAGCGTACCACATTCCCTTGTGGGTAGAGGTCGTGCGATTGTCCTGATAAAGCTTGTATTTTACTGCCATAGTACTGATAAAGTTTTTAGGGAGCCTACCCCCAACCCCTCCCTCAAGGGAAGGGAGTTGTCCTCTGAAAAGAGGCTGTGGGTTTGGCTTGGGTTAGTAATTAAAGGTTAAAGGTTTAGGGGCAAGGGGCAGGGAGCAAGGGGCAAGAGATATGCCCAGTCCTCTGACGAGCCCGCTGAGAGAGTTGAGGTTGAGAGGTTTCGGAATTTCGTTTCGCTGCATCGACGTTGAGCGTCCTCGCGGTCGAGAGTGGAAGTCAGTTCCTAGTCGGTTTGCAAGCGTCCTTGCTTGCCGAGCGCACTTGCTTGGGGATCCTGCAGACAATCCTTCTGCTTGTGCTTCTCTTTCCCTC
>JAILFH010000124.1 GCA_024697645.1 Prevotella sp. | reverse complement strand
TGTTACTTTTTGTCCGCAAACACACGCTTTGGACGTTTTTATGAAATATTTTCGCAAAGAATGGCGTTAATTTGATTATTATTTGTATTTTTGCAGCATCGTTTTAAACCCTTAAATACAAGCAACATGAAAAAGATTAGTATCAAAGTAATGGCTCTCCTGCTCTTGGGCAGCATGACCTTAAACTCGTGTATCGTAGGTTCTTACAGCTTGATGAACAAGTACTGCGACTGGCAGATGAACATGACTGGCAACAAGATTGTAAACGGTGTTGTGGGCATCATCCTTGGTAGCATTGCCGTTCCCGTCACCTCATTGGTGGACGGACTGGTGCTGAACACCATCGAGTTCTGGACTGGTGACAACCCCATTGCCAACGTGGGAAAGACACAGAAGATATTGGGAACTGACGGCCGCTTCTACGCTGTTACTACCCTGAAGAATGGTTACGAACTGAAGTCGCCTACAGGTGAGGTCAGCTATTTCCTGCACGATGCAAATACCGACACATGGTCGCTTCAGCAGAATGGCAAGACCATCGAACTCTTCCGCTTCAACAGCGACGGCACGCTGACCACGCTGGCTCTTGAAGGCGAGCAGATCACCGTAACCCCCAACGAGGCTGGTCTCTATCAGGTTCGCATGGCTGCTTCCGACGGCAACTACTTTACCATGAGATAACTTCTCGACCGAAGTTTTTCGGATAGAAACACCCTAAGAAGAAACGAACTACGCGTTGCTCGCGTAGTTCGTTTCTTTCATTTTCCCCATGTCTACCCGAAGTAAACAGTGACACCATAAATAGGAAAACAAGTCCTATTCAATAGGCATACGGCTAAACGTCTGGAAATATTTCAGGCAGACATCGCGCCATTCGTGCGCATTCTCCTGCTGATGAAGCAAACGCTCGTTCACCTCTTCCCAACGTTGGCTGTCTCCGCCGTCGATGGCGACGACCTTGTCTTTCAGCGCTGCCCAGATGCGGACGTATTTATCGGTTTCGCCGACTCCCATGTCATACTTCTTACATAGTTCCTGCCATAGGGTGCGCCCGCTCTTCATGCGATAGTCCCAAGGCAGATGGTGGAACCAGAGGAGATAACCTTCAGGACAGGTCTCCACATTATTATATATACTGCGATAAGGCTCGTTATACTGACCCACGGCGTCTGTTCCTGTCGAAGAACGATTGAAACCAATGCCCATCGAGTCGGCCTGATGATAGTACACAGGGCACCACTCAAGCGGATACTCAGCCTTGAAACCATCGGGCTCTGGTCCGTAATGATGGTCGAACTTAAAGATGTGATGGAGTCCGAGGGGCATCATATAGTTGACGCACGCTTCGCGACTGCCAAGCATCATAGCCAGAAGTGAGGCATCGTCAGCGAGTGAGAGGGCAAACGTCTGACTAATCCATTCGCGGGCAATCTCATCGGACGACAAATCAGGATTCCACGCCAATCGACCAAAGGCATACCAATTGGCTTGCGAGAAATGATGTCCGCACCAGTTCTTGTCGTTGCCAATGTTGGCTACACCTGCAATGCCACGCAGGTTACGAGGCGACACGAAGGTGAAGAACTCCTTCCACATGGGGGCTAGATAGACCAGATGGCGCGACTGACCGAGATACTCCTGCGTGATTTGCAACTCAGCCATGTTGGGCGTCTTCGTAATTCTGTCGAACACAGGACTATAGGGTTCACGGGGCTGGAAGTCGAGCGGACCGTTTTTGGTCTGTAGAATGACATTCGAACGGAACTTGCCATCAAGAGGTTTGAACTCAGAAACGGCCTGTTTCACACGGTCTTCACCCTTGTGATTGGCACCGTATACAAAGCAGCGCCACATGACAATGCCGCCATAGGGTTTCAGTGCATCGGCCAGCATATTAGCACCGTCAGCATGCGAGCGCTTATAGTCGCCAGGACCTGGTTGTCCTTCGGAATTGGCCTTCACGAGGAAACCGCCGAAATCGGGAATCAGGTCGTATATCTCTTTCGCCTTCCGTTTCCACCATTGTGCCACCTGCTTGTTGAGCGGGTCGGCCGTCTTCGTA
>JAILFH010000116.1 GCA_024697645.1 Prevotella sp. | reverse complement strand
AAATTCGAGGGTGCGAAGATAAAACAGAAGGACATAAATATTTAAGAGTTATAATTGACATAAGATTAAGAACAAAAATCCTAAAAGGACAAAAGTTTCGCAGCCACCTTTCCAAAGTAACAAAATAACAAGGTAACAAAGGACCCTGAGCTTGCTCACTTTCAGAGTGTAGCGGGGAAAGAACGTGAGTAAAACTTGAAACTTGAAACTTGAAACTTGTGAACTTGAACTTATGTCTCTTATCGAAACTTAAAAACTTGTGTACTTATGTTTTAAATCAGTCAGGAAATTCTCTAATTCTTGATAAAAATCTTTTGCACTTACAGCGCGACTCAGGATGCATAAAACACAAAACCCAGGGCGTTGCCCTGGGCTGTGTGCTTGCTGGGCTTTCAGCCCGCTTTTTGATTACTTAAAACTCAGCCTCGTTTGGTCTGCGGTTTTTTTATGTCGCGTTAGCGTAATACTTGGCGCAACGCGCCAAATGTTTTCTTCTGTTTTCTTCTGTTTTTTCTTGTTTTCTAAAGGCCGCCAAAGGCGGAACCCATCCACAAATGTTACTCTGTTACTTTGTTACCTTGTTACTTTGGAAAGGCCGCCAACGGCGGAACTCAGCAGGTATAATTTTCAATTTTCCAATTTCCATTCGAATATCCCCTTTCGGCTTAAGCCGCTTTCCCCTGTGGGGAACGCTCAAATCTGAAACAAAAGAAATAATACCTTATTTTTGCGCTTTGCCTTGGGGGGCTTTTTTCGGGCTCTGCCCGAGGGGGCTTTTTCGGCTTCGCCGATTGGGGGGCTTTTTAGATACTCTTTCCTCTTGCTTGGTGTTTCTCGTGGGGACAATTTTCACAGTCTGACCCCAAAGAATGCACGTGCGCGCCACTTGTTCTGATTGATCTTGATGCTGCTGTTGTTGAAAAGCGTATTGCTCATGACGACGGTGAGACCAGCGAAATATTTCGTGGAGAAATTGCGGACAATGGCCAGCCGCTCATTGAGGATGACATCGGGGAAACTGGTGTGCATTTTCTTCCGCTCACCGTCAACGGTGATGTTGTTCCGGTTGAACAGGACGAGCGTGGGCAAGGCAGAGAGATGGAATAGCCACTTCTCACGGACGACGAGGTTGTAGCCATAGCCGCCACCGATGCCGAAATGGCCGACATAGATGCGTGCCTGAGGCACGTCGGAGGAGGCGTTTCCCGTGGTCTTCATGCGCCCGCCCTGATAGGAGAACCCCGCGAGCCACGAGCCTGCGGAACGCTTCTGGATGTAGGACTGGGTGAAGGCGGCGGGATAGGAGAAGCGGCGATAGTTGAACGTGTAATAGCCTGCAACGTTGAGAACCTTCATATCGACGAAGCCGCGCTCGACATAGTGCTCTACCCCATCGCGGACGACACTGCCCGCCAACGTCTTCGAGACGTGATAACTGGCATCGAGGCTATAGCGGTTGCTGTAGGCATTGAGGTTCACTTCGAAGTCCTTGTTGCGCCCCTTCAGAGTCGAGGGGTTGATGGCGAGCCCAGCGGTGATGCCCTGATAGTTGACTCCGAAACTGAGCGTTGCCTTGGGGTCGGTTTTCAGGTCGGCCTTCGTGGTGACCCCTCCCACGTTGCCACGCGCATGAACGCTGTTGCCCGAGAGGTTGGTCCTGACCTTCAGAGTGAGTTTCGCGCGGGGTCGGCCAATGAAGGCAGTATCGAAGGAGACCTTGTTGTATTTGGCCCGCAAGGTGCTGTCGACCCTTGCCCTGATTTGCTCGCGCCTGGTCTGTGCCGACGCCGAGAGGACAAGAAGACTCGACAGGAGAATCAGGATCTGCCTCATTGATGATACTTCTTCCGGAAGGTGTTGGGCGTCATGCCCGTGTGTAGCTTGAAATACTTCCCGAAGAACGAGGTATTGGGGAAGTTCATCTCATTGGAAATCTCCTTGATGCTGGCGTCGCTATAGCGCAGCCGACGCTCAATCTCCTTGATGGTGACTGCCTGAATGACATCGGTGGGGGTGCGGTTGAGGGAGGAACGAACGAGCGTGGAGAGGTATTTGGCGGTGATATTCAACTTGGAGGCATAGTACTCGACGAGTCGGTTGTGGCCGCAATTCTCATTGACCATCACGAGGAATTTCTCGACAATCTCATCACCATGAACGGTTGTAGCCCTGTCGGAGACTTCCATGTCGCGGTCCATGATTCCAACCACCCCGAACAAGAAAGCATTGAGCAACACACGAATCTCCCCATTGAAATAGCGCCCCCGCGTGCCCCTCAGACGGCTACAGATGAGGTTGTAGTAGTCGAAGACGGTCGCGTAGTCGGTTTCGGACAACTTGGCTACGGGATGGATCTTGATGTAGAGCAGGCTATTGAGGATCTGCCTGCGCATCTCATGGGATGCCGATACCTCTGACGGCTTGATTGCCAGCACCTTGCAATCGAAACTGGGCGAGAGCATATAGTCGGAAAACACGCTTCCCGGCACGCTCAGAAAAACCTCACCCTGATGGACTACGAACACCTGGCCGTCGTAGGTGATCTGTGCCTTGCCCGAGGTGCAAATCATCAGCACCACATAATCTGAATAATAGGCACTGTTCTCCGGCATGTTCTGAATCTTGTCGATGATGACAATATCTTCATCGTTGAACGACAAGTATTCCTGATTTTCTATTGGTCTGAATTGTTTCATGGTGCAAAGGTCGGAATAATTTTCTAAATATCCACGCTCCTTTCGTTTGTAATAGTGTTCTATGTTTCGCATTTCCAATAACGCGGACACTTTAAGGGAAGAATTGGACACGAATTTATGGTGAAAATTTCCGAATTTTGCACCCGAGTTCAATTATACAGAAAAATAGAAATGAGAAAAATTAGAACATTTTTCTTTTGTCATTTCAATTTGCTGTTTGATGGAATTCAGCATAAAACAAAACAAGATTGAACCAACATCTTCTCATCCCCTCTTAAGAGGGGCGAGCAAGTTGACCTAATCACATAATCGAACTTTTTTTGTATTTGGCTTCTACGAGCGCCTTCGTTGTGAAACGCGGGCGCTCTTCTTTTTTGAAGGGGTGAGATGGGAAGGAGAAACTACATTAATACTTTGATGAAATTGCGGTCGGCTTTGAATGAAATCTCGTTTGTTATTTGCAGAAAACTCGAGCGAACTTTGTTTAAATCCCGTTCACCATTTGCAGAAATCTTGTTCGGCATTTGCAGAAATCTTGTTTGTTATTTGCTGAAATCTTGTTCACCATTTGCAGAAATCTTGTTCGGCATTTGCTTGAAACTAGTTCATCATTTGCTGAAATCTTGTTCGTCATTTGCTGAAATCTTGTTCATCATTTGCTGAAATCTTGTTCATCATTTGCAGAAATCTTGTTCGGCATTTGCTTGAAACTAGTTCATCATTTGCAGAAATCTCGTTCGGCATTTGCTTGAAACTAGTTCATCATTTGCAGAAATCTCGTTTGTCATTTGCAGAAATCTTGTTTGGCATTTGCTTGAAACTAGTTCATCATTTGCTGAAATCTCGTTCGGCATTTGCTTGAAACTAGTTCACCATTTGCAGAAATCTTGTTCAATTAACGGCATCAAAAATTCCCTGTGACGACACAAGAAATCGGGTCGACTTCCTATGTGGTCACAAGGAATATGCGAGAAATCTACGAATAGGACTTGCTATCGTGGATTGTTTTCGGCAAAAATCGCCATACGCTCATCGAGTTGGGCGTACTGATGGTCACGAATGAATGAGGTGCAGACGCGCAGTCCTTCCTGATGGGAGCCCGTGGTGATGAGGCAGATGGCAGAAACGCCGTAGTACATCAGTTCCTTAGCCAGTTCGCCACTCGTCATTCCCGGATAGCCTATCGTGAAATAGAATCCGTCGGCAATGGGTTGGTCCAAGTCGCGGTCGTAGACGATGTAGAACCCATGACGCAGGAATATTTCCTTCAGTTTGTGGGCTCGTTCGCCATAGACCTTGATTTCGTCACGGAAATTATACTCTCCATCGCAGGCGGCGCGCATAAGTTCTGCCATCGCATGCTGAGCCGAATGACTCGTTCCGCTACTGAGCGAATAGAGCATACGGGTGGAGAAGACGAGGCCGAAGGAAAGTCCTTCGTAGCGGTCGGCAAGTTCGGGATAGTGACGATGGAACAACTTATTGCTGATGCAGACCACGCCGATTCGCTCACCCGCGTAACTGAATGCCTTCGAACCGCTGATGAGCAGCATATAGTTGTCGGTATAGTTGGCAACCGAAGGCTGATAAGGCGGCTGGAAAGGCACGCTCAGGTCCTTGCGGAAGTCCATTGCGAAATAGGCAAGGTCCTCGATGACGACTGCATCATAGCGCGTCGCGAGTTCGCCAATGGTTCGAAGTTCTTCATCCGTCAGACAAACCCACGAGGGATTGTTGGGATTGGAGTAGACGATGGCAGAGATGTTGCCTTTCGCGAGATAACTCTCAATCTTCGGGCCAAGTCGCTCACCACGATAATCATAGACGTCGAAAGTCTCGAACTTCGTGCCGAGAATCTGCACTTGCGTCTTCTGAACAGGGAAACCTGGGTCGATGAAGAGCACGGTGTCTTTCGTGTGATCTATCTGCGAACAGATGAGGAACGAGGTGAAGGCTCCCTGCATCGAGCCCACTACGGGCACGCAACCTTCAGGCTGAATATCGACGCCGATGAAGGCTTTCACAAACCGCGAAGCCTGTCGCTTCAGTTCAGGATAGCCCTGAATATCAGGATATTGCGAGGCGACTCCGTTCTGCAGTGCACGAATCTGTGCATCCACGCCTACACGCGATGCTGGCAGTCCGGGAATGCCCATTTCCATCTTAATATATTCTACGCCAGACTGCTCCTCTGCCATCGCTGCCACTTGTTTCACTTCGCGAATGGTTGCCTTGGCGAAATCCTGTATGCCAAGTTCTGCTATCAGTCCGTCAACAATTTCTTTCTTAATTGGTGTATTCATTCGGTGAATTTATTTCAATACATATTTTTATTCTAAAACTGGACAAGTTCCGCCGTTGGCGGCTTTAAGAAAACAGTTAAAAACATAAGAAAACAAAAGAAAACATTAGGCGCTAGCGCGCCAGAGTTCTCAAAGTTGAAACAGATGTCAGGGAGAGATTTCTTCATCGTCTTTTGCTCAATAATCTCATGATTTCAATATTCCCATGATTATAAATGGCTTGAACGAATATCTAAAAGGTATAAATCGAGCGCGTCTCAGGATCGTAATAGTATTTCTCGCATTCGTCCAGAACTGGAGCAAAATTGTAGAGGATTCCAATCCTTATTCCTGCTACCCGCATGTAATTCCACAACTGCAACCGTTCGTGGACTCCAATCTTCTCGATTGCCTTGCACTCCAGAAATATTTTGTCTTTACATAGAAAGTCCACAAATAGCCTGTGTTCAAGTTTGATTCCACGAAAGTATGGCGTGAAATGATACTCTTTCTGATATTTGATTCCCGCCTGTTCGAAAGCAATCTTCAGAGAATCTTGATAGACATATTCCGTCAATTCTGGTCCCTGCTCCTGATGAACTGCCTGACAGCAACCCACCACTTCGAACACAAATCTCTTAAGTTTCTCCCTTAACTCAGAGTCGAGTTCCTGCTTTTCGGACAACATAGAATACCAAATGTTTTCTTATGTTTTTTCTTGTTTTCTTATGTTTTCTACAGCCCGCCAAAGGCGGAACACGTCCACCTTAAGCGATGACTATAGAAAACACGCTTGCGTATAATTTTATTTCTGCGCCTCTCGTCCCATGGCAAGAGCCTTGATGTTAGCATCGACGACAGCCTCGCCCTTGCGTCCGAAGACGCGGCGAATGGCATCCTCGAGTTTCTCGTATTCGATGCCGAGAGCCTTCTGGGCAGCACCAAGAAGGATGACGTTAGCCGAACGAGGCACGCCACCGTCCTTCGCCATTTGCTCAAGGTCGAGGGTGATGACATTCTGTATTTTGTTCAAGTCGCCCATGATAACATCCAGATCGGGATAATTCGGGATGTTCTTGAAAGGCGTGCTCGAGGTGATAATCCAGCCATCCTTCGAGAGCCAGGGGAGATAGCGAAGCGCTTCCATGGGCTCCATCGAGATGATGACATCAGCGCTGCCCTTTGCAATCAGGTCACTGGCAATGGGATTGCTCGAGATGCGCAAGTTCGACTGCACATCACCGCCTCTCTGGCTCATTCCGTGCACCTCAGCCTGCTTGATATACAGATTCTCGTTCATGGCTGCTTCGCCTATAATGGTTGCGATGGAGAGAATGCCTTGTCCTCCCACGCCGCAAAGAATAATATCAGTCTTCATAATCTTACTTCTTTTCCTGTGCTTTCTTTTGTTTGAGATGACGTTGCAGCGTCTGAATGCACTCGCGTCGCGGAATGATGACACTTGTGCCATGATAGTTGATTTCCTGTCGCATGATTTCGGTTATCTCGGGCATATTCTTGGGCAGGGGCACCACCACATGGAGATGCTCGTCGCTCAAGCCCAAACCGCGACAGATGGCCTCAAACTTATTCGTTCCTGCTGAATCCTGTCCACCCGTCATACCCGTCGTGAGGTTATCACTGATGATGACAGTGATATCAGCATTCTCATTGATGGCATCGAGCAAGCCCGTCATGCCACTATGCGTGAATGTGGAGTCGCCAATGACAGCCACTGAAGGCCACTGACCCGCATCTGCAGCACCTTTCGCCATTGTGATGGAAGCGCCCATATCAACACATGAGTGAATAGCCTTATAAGGAGGCAGGAAGCCAAGCGTGTAGCAACCGATATCGCCGAATACGCGGGGATTCTCATATTCCTTCAGCACCTCGTTCAGGGCTGTGTACATATCGCGATGACCGCAACCCATACAGAGTGCAGGTGGACGCGGAGCCACATCCTCGCAAGGAGCAAACACTTCGCCTTCGTACATGCCAAGTGCCTTCTTCACCACATCAGGATTCAGTTCGCCCGTTCGAGGCAGTTCGCCTGTGAGACGACCGAGCACGTTTGGCATCTCAGCAACGCCACGAACGATATCCTCGATGAACGGCTGACCTTCCTCCACGATGAGCACGCGCTCACATTCATTGAGCATGCGGCGCACTTGCTTCTTCGGCAGCGGATACTGCGAAATCTTCAGCACGGGATAGGGACATCCTTCAGGGAAACACTCCTGTACGTAGTTGAATGCGATGCCACTGGCGATGATGCCAAGACTCTTGTCGGCGCCATTGACGAAGCAGTTGTAATCAGACTTCTCGGCCTCTTCTTCAAGCACTGCCTGCTGAGCAGTCACGAGGTCGTTCTTCCTTCGGGCATTGGCGGGCAGAAGCACCCAGTCTTTTGCCACAGCATTATAGTTGAGTTCATTTTCGGGACGAGCCTCATCCTTCACCTCCACAACCGCACGCGAATGAGCCATACGAGTTG
Organism: Prevotella sp.; assembly: GCA_024697645.1. Taxonomy (GTDB): domain Bacteria; phylum Bacteroidota; class Bacteroidia; order Bacteroidales; family Bacteroidaceae; genus Prevotella. Next base: position 32,466 of record JAILFH010000116.1, on the reverse strand, counting down.
TGACACGCATCAGCACGGGAAGTCTCTGCTGTTCGGAGAAGTCGAAGGCGACGTCCATCATGTTATATGCCTCCTGCTGACTTGAGGGCTCAAACGTAGGAATCATTGCAAACTTGCCATAGAAACGCGAGTCTTGCTCATCCTGCGACGAGTGCATCGAGGGGTCATCGGCAACCAGCACCACGACTCCACCATTGACGCCCGTCATTCCAGAATTGACAAACGGGTCGGCACAGACGTTCAGTCCCACGTGCTTCATGCAAACTAATGCGCGCTTACCCATAAACGACACGCCGAGCGCAGCCTCCATAGCGGTTTTCTCATTAGTACACCAGCGGCTATGAATGCCTCGTTGGCGGGCAAGCGGCGACAATTGAATAAACTCCGTGATCTCAGTTGAAGGCGTGCCGGGATAAGCATAGACGCCAGTCAATCCAGCATCAATGGCTCCTTGGGCAATGGCCTCATCTCCTAATAAAAGTTTCTTCATGTTATTTTGTTAGATTAAGACGTTATTCAAGTCTAAAAATTACTGCACGCAAAGTTACGATTTTTTCTGATAACAACCAAATAAAACAAAGTTTATTTTACCGAGGTTTGAGCGTTTCGCATTAATCGTGGAACGCACAAACTATGTTACCTTGTTACTCTGTTACTCTGTTACTTTGTTTCTTTCCCCCATCTGCATTTCGCCAAAAGGAAGCCGACGAGGAAGATGACGATGGTGCCAAAAACAATAGCGAGATATTCATGAATGCCACTATTGCCAAGCGAAATCCACGCGATGATGAGGAAACCACAAACAACTCCAATGGCGGCATCTACATTCTTGACGCGCTGCGAAATGAAACCCAAAAGGAACAAGCCAAGCATGCCTCCCGAAAAGATGCTGGAGAGTTTCCACCACGCATCGAGAATGCTATCGACATTCACTAATGCCAGGGAGATAATGATGCCAAGCAAACCAATGATGATGCTGGAGAGACGGAGGACAAGGAGGTCGTGAGAGGGGGCCTCTCCCCCCGCCCTTGCGGAAGAAGCCTCTCCCCCCGCCCTTGCGGAAGAAGCCTCTCCCCCCGCCCTCCCCTGCAGGGAGGGAGCCTGTCCTCTGAGGTTTTCTGCATCAGGGGTATTAGTGATAGAAGTGTTGGTGGCGGTTGAATTTGCATCAGAACTACTAATGGTAACTGCATTTGCATCAGAATTGCTGGCTGCGGCAGAGTTTGCATCAGAATTGCTGGCGACTACATGATTGCGATTCTTTTTCAGTCTGCGATAGAAGTCACTAAGGATGACAGTAGCGCCAGAGGTGATGCTGGTGGAAACGGTGCTCATGCCTGCAGCAAAGATGCTGGCGACAAGCAGACCCGTGAGTCCCGTGGGAAGTTGATTGACGATGAAATACGGGAAGACTTGATCGCCCTTCAATGCCCCTACTCCATCAGTAGGTACTCCCACGTTGTAATAACTCCAAAGGGCGGTGCCAATCAGGAAGAAAACAGCGGAAACGGGAATGAACAGATAGCCGCCAAACAAAGCGGAAAATCGGGCTTCGCTGTCGCTCTTTGCTGCATGATAGCGCTGCACGTAGTTCTGGTCGATACCATAGTTTTGCAGATTCGTGAAGATGCCATAGATAAGGCAGACCCAGAAGGTGGATTCACCGAGAGTAGTCAGGGAGAACGAGCCAAGCGAGAACTTATCGGCATCCCACGCCACCCGCAGCGATTCCACGGGACCGCCTGGATAGGACCAAAGCAGAATGACGAGACAGACCAATGCGCCACCAATCATGATGAAACCCTGAATGGCATCAGCCCAGATGACGCCCTTCACGCCTCCCAGCATGGAATAGGCAATGATGGCGAGACTCGTGGCAATGATGACTGTGCGAATATCCCATCCCAGAAGCAGATTCATCGGCAATGCCAACAAATAGATAATCGTACCGATACGCGCCACCTGTGTCAGCAGATAGCAAGCCGAAGCATACCAACGAGCCCAGAGGCCAAACCTCTCTTCAAGAAATGTGTACGCCGAGACACTCGTCTGTTTCCTATAGAACGGTACAAACCATTTCGCTGCTGCCCATGAGGCAATCGGAATGGAAAGGCTGAACACAAACGCGTTCCAGTTGCTGTCGTAAGCCTTTCCGGGATAGCCGAGATAACTGATGCTGCTCACATAGGTGGAGAAAATCGACATTCCCACAACCCATCCTGGCAGACTCCGACCCGCAGACGTAAACTCATCAGCCGTTGACTTCCGACGGAAAAACGAAGCGCCGAGCAGCACAATGCCACCCGTGAAAGCGAAAAAGATAATCAAGTCTATGTAATTCATGACATCAGGTCTACGTAATTCATGACAATAGAGACGAGTCGCCTGTGTAGAGTTGATAATACTGACCCCGCAGTCGGAGCAGTTCCTCGTGGGAACCATGCTCAATGATTTGTCCGTGGTCGAGAACAACTATCTGATCAGCATTGCGAACCGTAGAGAGTCGATGGGCAATGACGAATGTGGTGCGACCCTTCATAATGGAATCCATACCTCGCTGAACAAGTTGCTCCGTGTGAGTATCGATGCTCGATGTGGCCTCGTCGAGAATCAGCACTCGCGGATTAGCCACAGCCGCGCGTGCAATCGCCAGCAACTGCCGTTCACCTTGTGAAAGATTGCCGCCATCTCCACTGAGCATTGTGTCGTAACCCTTTGCCAGACGTCGGATGAAGTCGTCGGCGCCCACAAGTCTTGCTGCCTCGCGACATTCCTCATCGGTTGCGTCGAGCCGCCCGTAACGGATGTTGTCGAGCACGGTCGCAGTGAAGAGATGTGTCTCCTGCAGCACAATACTCATCGAATGGCGAAGCGAATTAAGGCTGATTTCGTTCACGGGGATGCCATCATAGAGCACCTTACCATCCTCGACGTTGTAGAAGCGGTTGATGAGATTGATGATGGTGGTCTTTCCCGCTCCAGTTCCACCCACGAACGCAATCTTCTGACCAGGATTCGTATTGATATTGATGTCGAAAAGCACCTGTTTCTTCGGCACATAGCCAAAGTTAACATGTCGGAAATCAACATCTCCCTTCGGGTCTTCGAGTTCGTGCTTTCCCTCGTCAACCTCAGATTCAGCATCAATCACCCGATAGACTCTCTCAGCACCCACAAGCGCATTCAGCACCGAATTGACTTGCTGCGACACGTGCGTGATGGGCTGAGTGAAACTCTTGTTCAACTGCAGGAATGCCACAATCGTTCCGAGCGAAATGCTAAACTGGATGTTGAACACCGAGAACTGATGAAGCGCAACCATTGCTCCAACAACTGCGATGAGCACGTAAGCCAGATTGCTCAAGTTGCCATTGATGGGCATCACGATGTTTGCAATCTTATTCGCATTCGACGACGACGAGCGCAACTGCTCATTGATGACCTCAAACTCTGCGATTGCCTTCTGTTCGTGGCAGAACGTTTTCACAACTCGCTGTCCCGTCATCATCTCCTCGATGAACGAATTGACTCGTGCCAGCGACTCCTGCTGTGTGCGGAAATAGCCTCGCGACCAAGTGCCAAGTTTCGTCGTGGTGATCATCATCACGATAGCCATCAGAATACTCACAAGGGTTAGCGGAACGCTCAGGACAATCATCGAGACAAACGTGACAACAATGGTGATGAGCGAATTGAATACCTGCGCCATACTCGTCGAAATGACCTGTCGGAGCGAGTCCACGTCATTCGTATAGACCGACATCAGTTCTCCGTGAGGATGAGAATCGAAGTAACTGATGGGCAATGTTTCCATGTGTTCGAAAAGTTGTTTGCGCAGGCGAAGCATTGTGCCCTGCGACACCTCAATCATCAGTCGGTTGTAAGTATAGGAGCAAATGACGCCAAGCAGCAAAACCAGTCCGAGTTTGAACAAGGCTTGCAGCAACGAGGCGTATTCGGGATTGTCGACCTGGGTCAGCGGAACAATGTAATCGTCGATGAGGGTTCGGGTGAACAGCGTGGAGATAAGCGAAGTGACGGAAGAAATAGCAATGCAAATCAACACCAAGAGGATGAAGCCTTTGTAGTGCTTCATCACGAAACTGAACAAGCGAACCAGCGTTGCCTTCTGCTGCTTGTCCATCTTCTGAAATCCCGGTTGTGCCCGATGTCCAGGACCTTGGTTCTTATTGAAATTGGGTTGACGCATTTATAGAGTTGAGAGTTGAGAGTTGAGAGTTGAGAGTTATGATTTGACTTTTATAGTTGAAAGTTGACAGTTGAGAGTTGAGAGTTGAGAGTTATGATTTTTATAGTTGAGAGTTGACAGTTGATAATTGAGAGTTATGATTTGATTTTTATAGTTGAGAGTTGATAATTGAGAGTTATGATTTGACTTTGAATGATTCAATTTTGAGGGCTAGAGTAATGTTACGAAAATTGATTCAGGCCGCACGGGCGCTAAGTTTTTGCATCGAAGTCGCCAGAGCATTCGTTCTGAATTTCGCAGATTTCACGATAGAGTTGGTTCTGCTGACGCAGATGCTCATGAGTATCGAAGCCCGTGACGCGACCTCCCTCCATCACGAGGATTTTATCGCAATGCTCTACGGTGGAGATTCGCTGGGCGATAATCAGTTTCGTCACGCCAGGCAGTTGAGTGCGGAAGGCGGTCTGAATCTTTCGGTCGGTTGCAGTGTCGCAAGCGGAAGTGGAATCGTCGAGAATCAGAATTTGAGGATGACGGAGTAAGGCGCGAGCAATACAAAGACGCTGCTTCTGACCTCCACTGACGTTTGTGCCTCCCTGCTCAATCTTCGTCTCGTATTGGTCGGGCATCTGCATGATGAAATCATCAGCCTGCGCCATTCGGCAAGCCTCGCGACACTCTTCGAGCGTAGCGTTTTCGTTGCCCCAGCGCAGATTGTCGAGAATCGAACCCGAGAACAGCGTGTTCTGCTGCAACACTACGGAAACTGCTGAGCGCAGAGCCGTCAGGTCGTATTCCTTCACGTTTCTGCCACCAACAAGAACCTCGCCACAACGTACATCGTAGAGGCGGCTGATCAGACTAACCAACGTGGATTTACCCGAACCAGTGCCACCGATAACGCCAATCGTTTCACCCGGAGCAATCTTGAACGAGACGTTGTAGAGGGCGCTTCGCTTATGCTGCTGACCATCTGCCGATACCATTGGTTCAGGCTCATCGGCGGGACAAGTCAGTTCGCTCTGCTGCGAGGCTGGACTATCAGCGTTAGAGGATGATTCATCTGCGCCCTGAGAAGTTCCCTTCGTATTCGTAGCAACAGAATCCGAGGCAGTTCCCTCAGCATTCAAAACGACTTTCTCTGCATCCTGACTCGTTTTCTCGATGTCAGAATAGATTTCGTCCAAGTCGGAACAGAGTTTGTTCACATAGTCGAAGCGCACGCATCTGAATTCCACGCTTCCATCCTCGACCTTCATCACAGGATTCTCGGGATTGCTGATGTCAGGCTTTTCGTTGATGACTTCCGTCACGCGCTTGGCAGAAGCAGCGCTCTGAGTCAACATCACGAAAATCATTGAGAGCATCATCAGCGCCGAGAGAATCGACATGACGTAAGTGAAAAGCGATGTCAGTTCACCAGTCGTGAGTGTTCCTCCCACAATGAAATGGGCTCCCCACCACGAAAGGGCAATGATGCAACCATAGACCACCAAGTTCATGATGGGATGGTTCAGCGCCATCAGACTTTCTGCCTTCACGTAGAGTTTGTAGAGTCCTCCTGCGGCTTCGGCAAACTTCTCGTTCTCGTATTTCTCACGCACGAAAGCCTTCACCACCCTAATTCCCGTGACGTTCTCCTGTACGCTTTCGTTCAGGGCGTCGTAGTGTTCGAAAACCTTCTGGAACAACTTCGAGACACGGGAGATAATCTGCCAGAGCGAAATGCTCAGGACTATCATTGCCACAATGAAAATCAGCGAGAGACGGGGATCGATGACAAGACACATCACAATCGAGAGAATCAAGCGGAACGGAGCGCGAACCGTGATTCGGAGTATTTGCTGGAATGCCTGCTGAAGATTCTGAACGTCAGTGGTCATTCGCGTCACCAAGCCTGAAGTCGAAAACTTGTCGATGTCGGAGAAGGCAAACCGCTGAATGTTCTTATACATGGCGCTGCGCAGATTGGCGCCGAAGCCCGTAGAGGCATAAGCGGAATAGCGTCCTGCAAGAATGCCGAACGCCAGACTGACCATTGCCATCAGGACCATCAATCCGCCATAAAGATAGACTGCCTGCATGTTTCCTGCATTCAATCCGTCGTCAATCAATTTCGCGGTGACGTAAGGAATCAAGACGTCGACCACGACCTCCAAAGCCGTGAAGACAGGCGTCAGCACCGATGCCAACTTGTATTGCCCAATCTGATTGTATAACGTCTTGATCATATCTCGAAATTTTTAAAAAATCGTTTTGCAAAGATACAAAAATAATCCCGAAAAACCAAATATTTCTCGGTTTTTTCTGCCTTATTTTCAAATATTTTTTTGAGGGCTGAAATCGAGGGGAAATGAGGAAGCCAATCACTAAAAAATAGACGTCATGAGACGTCACAAGACGTTTTGCCTATCAAAAGATATAGATATAGATAGTGATATAGATAGAGATAAGGATAGAGATATAGATAGTGATATAGATAGTGATATAGATAGATATAAATATTATCAGCATAGCTGCTGCTAATATATAGATATATTTATTTTAGTTTTTGGTTTGGCAAGCAAACCGAAGCGGCGGCTGGGCTATAAATATTTTTTAACTAACGTTAATAACGGTTTGCCTATCATAGATATAGATAAAGATAGAGATAAGGATAAAGATAGTGATAGAGATAAAGATAAGGATAGTGATATAGATAGATATAAATATTATCAGCATAGCTGCTGCTAATATATAGATATATTTATTATAGTTTTTGGTTTGGCAAGCCAAACCGAAGCGGCGGCTGGGCGGCAATTCTTTTTTGAATTTTAAAGAGAAAATCCCTATCAAAAATGCCTATTTGTGGCTTTCAAAAAAAAATGAAGAGTTATAGGTACGGAAAATGGCGAAAAATTTGGATTTCGGCAAAAAATTTTGTATCTTTGTATCGGCTAAGAAAGAAATGGGCAAACCGTGATGGAGAGCCTGTCCTGATGACAAAAATCCGATGATGAAAGAGAGGAAATCCCGATGCTATCAACTGCAGACAGGAAAAACGGCATCTGTTAACCGAAAACATTGCTACTAACCCCGAAAGGCCATCTCTACGACCTATCAAGCATTGTTCACGATATCAGAAAGGACGTCTCCCAATCATAGAAAGCGCGTCTATGGACCTTAGAAAGGACATCTCCAGACCATAGAAAGGATGTCTTTCGACCTTAGAAAGGACGTGTTTATATCTATGTAAACGTGGTCTTTATACCCCTAAAGAGACCATCTCTGTAACATCCAAAGGATTGCTCTACAAGGTCAAAAGGATTGCTCCGTAAAGTACAAAGGATTGCTCCACAAGGTCAAAGGATTGCTCCACAAGGTCAAAAGGATTGCTCCACAAGGTCAAAAGGACTACTCTGTCCAGCAAGGAAGCCCATGAAGCCGCAAAAGAAACAAAAGGGGCTCAACCCAATTCTCCCGTTTAAAGGAGCAAGCCCGACTCCCCTGAATGATTTCAGTGGGATTTTGGCTTGGGCGGACAGCCCCCTCAAATTAAATCGACAAGCAAAAAAAGAAATATGCAGAAGAAAATAACCATACTGACACTTGCCATTCTCGGCATTCTCCTGAGTTGTCCCACGACAGTCCAGGCTCAAACTGATGTGACATCCCAATACTTGAAGAATGCCAACTTCGACAATTCGTCGGATTTCGTCTCGTCCATCGTCTACACTTACGCTAACGACGCTACCAATAACGGCGGCGTAAGCAGTTGCCAGAGCGTTACGGGTTGGACTCCTGATGCTACTGGCGATACAAAGGCTGGTGGCGCTTTTGGCTACGGTTCGGATTATGGACTCTCGGGCACGGCTTATCCTGTTCCCGCCACCAATGACAAGGGAAGCAGCGAGGGCGGCGCATTGGGACTTGCCGCGTGCTGGAGTGGCACTGTAGGTTATTCGCAAGAAATCACCCTCCCAGCAGGAATCTATCGGGTGAGTTACAAAGTTTATAATGCTGGTCAGAATATCATCGCCAACTACGACAACCGATGCGGATTCATTTCCGATGGCGGCGAGACTTACTACGACGACATCGAATTCTATAATGGCGAATGGACCGAGGGAATGGTTTATCTGAACCTTACAGCCGAGACCACAGGAAAAATCCATCTCGGCTACGATTGCGGAAACGTGGGGTCTGGCAACTCCCCGAAACTCTTCGTCGACTACGTGAAAATCGAAGTCTACGACAATCCTCCCGAGCACATGCTGGAATCGATGACCTCGAAGGTTGGAACAGGCCAAGCCGATTGGGGCGACTCAAGAACCTATACTGCAGAGGAAATCACTGGCACTGAAACTTTCCAGTGGGCAGCGAGTCTGGCCGTTGGCACACGCTTCGAGCAGATCATCTCAGAACTTCCCAACGGAGTCTATCAACTGACAATGCTTGCATCTGTTTCGAGTACTTCGGGACGCGACAACACCAGCAACGTCATCACAGATTATTCTACCAACTACGCCTCGCTTCATGCTAATAATGACAGTCATGGAATCCCTGCCTACAACCGAGAGTCTTTCACCAAATACGAGCGAATCGTACTGAACAACGTCATTGTTTCCGATGGTTCGCTTCGCATCCGATTCAACCAAGATCTGACGGGACCGAACTGGCTTGTCGTACAGGTGAAAGACCTGAAATACGTGGGCGCCCTACCCTCTTCGCTCTACTACACCATCGGCGATGTGAACGAGGACGGAGATATCACGATTGCTGACGTAACCGCTCTCGTAAACGTGATTCTGGGCAAGACCACCGACTACAAATCCTATCTCGCCGACGTGAACGAGGACGAGGACGTGACGATTGCCGACGTGACCGCTCTCGTGAATATCATTCTGGGCAAGACTGCCGCAAAATCTGTGGACAAGAGTTACACTTACGCTAATCTCGATGCAATGGTCTATACAGAGCAAGTTGCTTCGGAGAACACAGGCAGTTCGAGTTATATGCTGAATAGCGCCACATGCTCACTCACCGATGCGGATGTTTCGAATTATTATAGTGACATCAGCGACTATCTCACAACGGTGAATGTCACAACTTCCCTCGCCAATGTGGCAAGCGTCAGCATCTATGCCCTCGGCAAGGAAAGCATCTCTGGTCCAATGGCTGTCAATTGTCAAGGCGAAGAAAGCACCATCAGATATTCAGCAGGCAGCGCCCTCACCTATGCAAACTCTCAGGCGAGCGATGTGGTCACAGTGAGTTCTGCGTCCACTGGCACCACAACTGCCTATCTGCGCCCCGTGGAACTATCAAGTGGCGTTAAAGTCACCATTCGCACCACCGACGGAAAGTTCTACAGTCAGGATTTCACTAACATCACAGCCGGAGCCGTGAATAATCTCACGTTCACCCAGACCACAGCAGATAACCTCTGGATGGCTACGATTCCTGGCAACACTTATTTCTCGATGCTCTCCACTCCTGGCGCCCACGATGCTTGTACAAGCAGCGTGACCAGTTACACCAGCATTGCCAAATGTCAGAGCGAAGACCTCGCAGGACTTCTTGCTAATGGCGTCAGGGCATTTGACCTACGTCCGCAATATACAAGCAATACTCAAAGCGACATCGAACTTGACAATCTGACCATCTATCACGGTTACGTTTCGACAGGGGTGAAATTCAAGGATGCTATTGACATTCTCATCAATTTCGTCAAGGCGAATCCCACGGAGGCTGTCTCAGTCATCATGAACAAGGAAAATACGAAATTGCTCTTGTCATTAACCGACCAGAGCGAAACTTGGCGAAACAGCATCCGCGAATGTTTCAGCGATGCAAGTCGCAGTCCTTACCTGATGGGAGGCGTCAGAGGATTCCATACGCTCGATGATGTGCGAGGAAAGGTCTCGATAGTCAGCCGAAATCCCTATGGAAACAGTTCAAACAGTTATCGCGATATAGTCTACGGCGCTATTATCGAAAACTGGCCCGACGACGGAGTGGTTACGGATTACTCTTGCGACATGACGCAAGCCTGGAACTGGGTTGATTGCCGAGCAAGCGTTGAGGACGCCTATAATAGCAGCACAAGCGACAAGCAGACACAAGTGGAAACCCAACTGAATCTGGCAAGTGCTAACACCGACCATTTTCACTACAACTACACCTATACCAGCATCGCCAATAGTCCTGCAAACTATGCCAACACGATGAATCCAGCCACCGTGAACATCATCAGTTCACTGACGGGTCCTCTTTGCTATGTCTATGGCGACTATATGGGAAGTTCCAGCAATGGTGGTGCCGACCTCCTGAAGGCCATCGTCAGCCAAAACTTCAAGTACGTCTTCAAAGGCCAGACGAGAGTAGAATAAATTTTTGCTGCAAAGAAAGGCTGAACACCTCATTAGAGCGCACTGAAATTGAAATGGGTTACGACTCAGTTCGATTTCAGTGGTGTGTTGCAACCAACTTTTTTCATATTTCTCGCAAAAATCTTCGGAAAAGATTCGATTTATGAGAAAAACTTTGTAACTTTGCGACAGAAACTTTAAAACTTGAAATCGAATATTTAGAAACCATGATCAACAAGCAACTGTTACAACCCGAAAGTATCGTCGTCATAGGCGGTTCTAACAACATTCATAAGCCTGGTGGCGCCGTGATTCGCAATTTGCTTGGCGGCGGCTACAAGGGAATCCTGCGTGTCGTCAATCCTAAGGAGGACGAAATCCAGGGCATCAAGGTGTTTCATGACGCAAAGGAACTCCCCCCAACGGAACTGGCTATTCTCGTAGTCGCAGCGAAATTCTGTCCGCAATACGTGGAATATCTCGCCAAGGAAAAGGAAGTGCGCGCTTTCATCATCATCTCCGCTGGCTTTGGCGAAGAGACTCATGAGGGCGCCGTACTCGAACAGCAGATTCTCGACACCTGCGAGCGCTATGGATGCGCACTGATCGGACCGAACTGCATCGGATTGCTTACTCGCTGGCATCATTCAGTATTCACGAAGCCCATCCCCTCACTCAATCCGAAGGGTGTCGACTTCATCAGCGGATCGGGTGCTACTGCGGTGTTCATTCTGGAGAGTGCCGTGACGAAAGGTCTGCCGTTCAATTCAGTTTGGTCGGTGGGAAATGGCAAGCAGATTGGCATTGAGACCGTACTTGAATACATGGACGAGCATTTCGACCCCGAGACTGATTCATTGGTAAAACTGCTTTACATCGAGAATATTGCCGACCCAGACAAGTTGCTCTTCCACGCCACATCGCTCATCCGAAAGGGTTGCCGTATCGCCGCCATCAAGGCTGGTTCAAGCGAGAGCGGAAGTCGTGCCGCTTCGAGTCATACGGGCGCCATTGCCTCAAGTGATGCAGCCGTAGAAGCCCTGTTCCGCAAGGCTGGAATCGTGCGCTGCTTCTCCCGTGAGGAACTGACGACCGTGGGCTGCATCTTCACGCTTCCTCGTTTCAAGGGAAAGAACGTGGCGATTGTCACACATGCAGGTGGACCTGGCGTGATGCTAACCGATGCGCTCTCGAAGGGTGGAATGAAGGTTCCGTCGCTGGCAGGACCTATCGCCGACGAACTGAAGGAGCAACTCTTCCCTGGTTCATCAGTTGCCAATCCCATTGACATTCTCGCCACAGGAACACCTGAACATCTGGGCATCGCCATCGACTATTGCGAAAACAAATTCGAGAATATTGATGCCATCATGGTTATTTTCGGAACACCTGGACTGGTGCAACTCTACGAAGCCTACGACGTGCTGCACAAGAAGATTCTGGAGTGCAAGAAACCAATCTTCCCGATTCTCCCCAGCGTGAATACGGCTGGTCCTGAGGTGCAGGAATTCCTCTCTCGCGGTCATGTGAACTTCAGTGATGAGGTGACGTTGGCGACAGCCCTGACCCAAATTATGAGCACGCCGAAGCCTGCTGACCAGCAAGTAGAGATTCATGGCGTTGACGTTCCGCGTATTCGAAGAATCATTGACGGCATCAACGAGAATGGCTATATAGCCCCGAATTTAGTGCATGATTTGCTGGCGAGTGCAGGTATTCCTACCGTTCCCGAGTTTGTCAGTGCCGACAAGGACGAGGTGATTGCCTTTGCCGAGAAGTGTGGTTTCCCCGTTGTTGCCAAGGTGGTAGGACCTGTTCACAAGAGCGATGTGGGCGGTGTGGCATTGAATATCCGTTCGAAGGAAGTGCTTGCTGCCGAGTACGACCGCATGATGAAGATTCCCGATGCTACAGCCGTGATGGTTCAGAAGATGCTTTCCGGAACGGAGGTATTCATCGGCGCGAAGTACGAATCGAGGTTTGGCCATGTGGTGCTTTGCGGTCTTGGTGGCATCTTCGTTGAAGTGCTGAAGGATGTGTCGTCGGGTCTGGCTCCATTGTCGTATGCTGAAGCCGAGAGCATGATTAAATCACTCCGCAGTTACAAGATTCTGAAGGGAACGCGTGGACAAAAAGGCATCAACCGCCAGAAGTATGCAGAGATCATTGTCCGCCTCTCTACCCTTCTCCGCTTTGCAACGGAAATCAAGGAGATGGACATCAATCCACTCCTCGCCGACGAAAATTCTGTCATCGCTGTCGATGCCCGAATCTTGGTGGAAAAATAAAGCCTCCAAAGTAACAATGGGACAAGTTCCGCCGTTGGCGGCTTTAAGAAAACAGTTAAAAACAGAAGAAAACAGAAGAAAACATTTTTAATTTAATCTTCTGCAGAAAAGAATGAAAGAGCAGTTGGAATCCGAATCAGGAAATCCAACTGCTCTTTTCACTTTTAACATACAGGCGCGCACTCGCGTATTGCTTTACTCATTTTCCAATTTCAATTTTCCATTTGCATGGCTTAAAAAGTCATGCATTCGGGATTTCCCCCAAAGGTTTAGGGAAAACTCCTTAGAGGTTTAGGAATTATCCTTTTGAAACCCATGAAAAACTGGTTATCTTTGCAACGTGAACAATAACAATATTCGTTTAACTTAAATATAGGAGATCAAGATTATGAAGAAAATGATGGTAATGGCAATGATGATGGTGATGACCGTCTCGGCCTCAGCAATGACATACAGCGAAGCAAAACGCGAAGCAATGTATCTTTCTGAAAAAATGGCGTATGAACTCGCTCTTAACGATGCTCAGTATGCCGCAGTATATAACATCAACTTTGACTATCTGATGGCACTCGATCGCCGTGATGTCTTTGGCTACAATTGGAGTCACCGCAATGCAAGTCTGCGCCGCGTGCTCTCTAACTGGCAATACGACAAGTATATGCGCGCTAGCCACTTCTATCGTCCCGCTTCCTGGCGCAAGGGAGCATGGTACTTCGGAGTCTATGATCGCTACGGCCGCAACCACGTTCATATGGCAGTGACGAATCATTTTGACAAAAAAGCATACAAAAACAGCAAGAAGGCTTACAAGCATGCAGCAAAGGCTTACAAGCACGCTATGAAGCACAATGCTCGTTACTAAGTTAGCACGTGTGATTACTATATGCCTGTTCTTTGAATAGGACCACGCGGGGGAGCCTCAACTGAGACTCCCCCGCTTATTTTTGCAATTCTAATACTACGAAACGCCCTAGATCAACTAGTCTCACTAGATTGCCTAGTCTCACTAGATTAACTAGTCTCACTAGATTGCCTAGAATACCTAGACCATCTAGAACTACTAGCCCCCCTAAAACTTCTCCCTCCTACTCCTTCGTCACCAGATAAGCACCCAGCAACACCAGTACTGCAGCCACAGGCTTATCCCACGTGAGCAGGTCTTGTCCTACGGCAATTGCGATGAGCGAAGCGACGACTGGTTGCAGATTGGTATAAATGCTCACGGTCGTAGCCTTCAGATATTTCATGGCATAAGGAATCATGAAATAGCCCAGCACTGTGGCAAAGACTACGATAAACAACATGGCGAGCGCGCCCATCCACCAGTCAGCACTCATCGATACCTGAGTCAGCAGTGCCGTCTTTGGCACATCTGCCAGCGCAAATGGGATCACGGCGATACTCGAAACCAGGAATATCCACTTCATCTGCGTCACTGCCGTATATTTCTGCGAAACCTTTCGTGTGATAAGCAAATAGATTACCCAAGTGAGCACGCTGAGCAAAGCGAGAATGATGCCCAACAAATCGTTACGACCCGTACCTGACTGCCAACCAACAAAAACCATCAATGCTGCTCCGGCAATAGCCAGTAACACACCAACTGTCTTCACTCCAGTGATGCGCTCACTCAGGAAAAGCGCTGCCATGAGCATTGTGGCAATTGGCGTAAGTGTGGCTATCAGCGAGAAATAAACTGGGGTCGTGAACTTAAGTGCCCACGCCGTCAAGGTTTGTGAGATGACGAATCCCAAAAGACCTCCCGCCATAATCACGAGCAAATCACGTCGCACCACTTTCTCCTTCGGCAGAAAACAGGCAACAGCCCAGAAGATGAGCGTGGCACCTATGCAGCGAAACGCCATATAGGTCATCGGTGTTGCCCAATTGTCAAGGATAAATTTCGTTACGGGTACGCCTAAGCCAAAGATAACATTGGCGGTAAGAATGGCGGCATGCGACTTCAATATGTTGTTGGATTCCATTTTTCTTTTACTTATTTGAATAATTTTATAAAGTTATTTATTTGGGGGTTATTCGAATGCTTTTGTTGCAAGAATGCTTTTGTTGTCAACATCGTCTATTCAATGACACTATTAACCAATTGTTCTCCCCTATCCGATCAGCCTCAGAATCTGGCTTTCAGAAGCATAAGGCAGAATCTCGTGGAAATGATTCAGAAGACGTTCATGAGACTCTTCTGGCGTTCGGTCACAAACGCATGCTTCCTTGCCCAGCAACTGCTCAGGCGTTGTCAGCAACGACCAACCCCAACCATACTCCCTATTGTGTTTGTCGCGTGGATAGACAAAATCTTCGGTGACGATGTAGCATCCCATCTGAAGCCGTGTGACATAGCCATCGAAACGACTTCGCATCTTCGGACCTGAGAAACCACATGCGGCTCGGAGTTCTCTCGTAATCAGACTTCCCTGTTCGCGAAGGGTTTGCAGAATGGCATCTTCTATTGTGCCCTCAGCAGGCACTGGATGCTGGCTACGTCTGTAATTGTAGAAATCGGGCCACCAGTCACGACTGATGAATCCTGCCTTCTTGTCGAAGAACTTGCCATAGACGCAATCACCCTCTGTCACCACCGGACCTTTCCACTTCCAGAGCGGCCAGTCCCAGCCTCCATCGGGAAAGACGACATAGCGACATTCATCATCGGTCATCTCCTCAGCCGAATAGCCGCGAACACCACTGTAGAGCAAAGGCAGAAAACCTATTTGCTGAATCAGTTCCATGAGTTGCACATCGGAGTGCACTTTCTCTCTGATTTCCATTTCTTCGAGCGATATCAGCCTCCAAATATTGCACGCAAGCCCAAATCTACGCCGCTAAAGCCCATGAAGGCCAGCGAAAGTAGTCCTGCGGAGATGAGCACGATGGACATGCCACTCATTCCCTTTGGAACCTCAGCCAGTTCCAACTGCTCGCGCATTCCGGCAAATACCACCAGTGCCAAAGCAAAACCTATGGCCGTGGAAAGGGCGTAGACAACACTTTCAAGCAGTGTGTAGTCTTTCTGAATGACCAGCAATGCAACACCAAGCACAGCACAGTTGGTGGTGATGAGCGGAAGGAAGATGCCCAGAGCCTGATAAAGCGCTGGGGACACCGACTTCAGCACAATCTCCACGAGTTGCACGAGCGAAGCGATGACAAGAATGAATGCCAAAGTCTGCAGATATTGCAAGCCGAGCGTGTTGAGTACATAGTGCTGGATGAGCCAAGTAACAATTGTTGCCAGGGTCATCACAAACGCCACTGCCGCTCCCATTCCAAGCGACGTGTCGATCTTTCGCGAAACGCCCAGGAACGGACAAATGCCCAGGAACTGCGAGAGAATGATATTGTTGACAAATATCGCTGATATGAAAATAAGAATGTATTCCATATATCTTCTGAATTTCGAGTTTCAAATTTCGAGTTGCGAGTTTCCTATTTGAGTTTTCCAATGACAGCATTGAGCAAACCAAGCGAGATGAATGCACCCGGAGGCAGCACAAACAGCAGCACATTGCAAGTTTCAGGCAGGATAGTGGCTCCGAAGATGGAACCTGCTCCGAGTAACTCGCGAACCATTCCGAGCATCGTCAAGGCCAATGTGAAGCCCAGACCAATGCCAATGCCATCGAAAATGCTGGCAAGTGGACTGTTCTTGCAGGCGAAGGCCTCCGCACGTCCAAGGATGATGCAGTTCACCACAATCAGTGGGATGAAGATGCCAAGACTCTTGTCAACTTCAGGCAGATAGGCCTTTACGACGAGTTGGAGCACCGTCACGAAAGCAGCAATGACCACAACGAACACTGGGATGCGAACCTTGTCGGGCGTCAGATTCTTGATGCACGAGATAACAAAGTTCGTGCAGATGAGCACAAGCATCGTAGCAACACCCATCGACAAGCCATTCTGGGCGCTGGTCGTTGTTGCCAGTGTTGGACACATACCAAGAAGAAGCACAAAGGTCGGATTCTCCTTGATGATTCCGTTATTTAATATTTTTATGTAATTCATATGCTTCGAGTTTTCAAGTTTTTTCGATTACATGTTCTTTCGTCAGCAGATCGATTATGATTCCACCGATTTTTTATAGGCGTCGTAGGCCTGATTGACGGCTTTCAGGAAGGCTCGGCTCGTGATGGTCGAAGCCGTAATCGCATCAACCTCGCCTCCGTCTTTAGATACCTGCAACGGCTTTTCTGCTGGTTTCTTACCCACGATGTCACCTTTGGCGCCTTCACCAAACCACTTGTCGACCTTGGCACCAAGTCCTGGTGTTTCGGAATGATTCAGAACAGTATAGCCAACGATGGTTCCCTCGGTGTCGAAACCAACGAGAATATCCAGATCGCCTCCAAATCCCATGGTCTTAGACTCAACGGCTACACCAAGAGGGCGTTTGCGGCTGTCCTGTGTCTGATAGACAACGAATGTGGCTTCCTTGTCGTCGATGTTGCAGCGAATTGTATCAGTTTTGGCAACGGTGAGTTTCTCGCCTCCCATCACGGTCTTAATGCCAGCAGCCAATATCTGCTGTGCCTGCTGTTCTATGGGTCCCTCAGTAATATGGTTCACCCATGCCAGAATTCCTCCCATGACGAGAGATACCAAAACCAGCACGAGTATCATGTTTCTGAGCGATGACTGAAGTTTCTCCATATCTTGTTTGTTACTTTTAGTTTGAATGAATGGACATTGTTTCTTTCTGAATCGCTAACCTATCTTTTATAAAATGGTTTCGCTACACTCTCTATTTTGACGGAGCCGCAGGTTTAGGCTGCTCGCCGAAACGACGTGGCTTCGTGTAGTTGTTGATGAGTGGCGTGAACGCATTCATGATAAGGATGGCAAACGACATTCCTTCCGGATAACTGCCCCAGTTACGGATGATGATGGTTAGCAGACCAATGCAAACGCCGTAGATAATCTGACCACGGGGCGTCATCGGGGAAGTCACATAGTCTGTAGCCATGAAGATGGCTCCAAGCATCAGTCCACCACTCAGCACTACCTGCATGGGATTAGCGTAGATGGGGTTAACGATGTGAAGAATGAGACTGAAGACGAACACGGTTCCAATGATGCTCACAGGAATATGCCAAGTAATGATCTTTCTCCAAAGCATGAAGGCGAGACCAACGAGCAGGGCAAGTGCACAAGCCTCACCAATGGTTCCGGCGCCAAATCCGTTGCCCATGTTTCCCAAGAGCATGTCGATGGAATCGGGCAAGCGTTCCAGAGTCGATGTGTCGCCTGTCTTAATGGCCATTTTCATCACTTCCAGAGGCGTTGCACCCGTAGTTGCATCGGTATAGGAGCTAACTTGACCGATGACGGGCCATGAAGTCATGGAAGCAGGGAAACTAACCAACAGGAAGCAACGACCAACAATAGCGGGATTGAAGAGATTCTGACCCAATCCGCCATAACACATCTTACCAATGCCTATCGCCACCAAGGCTCCAATGATGACCATCCAAATGGGCAGATTGCTGGGAAGATTGAGTCCCAGCAGAATACCTGTGATGATGGCGGAACCGTCTGTAAGTGTCGGAGCACGATGAAGCATATACTTGGCAATGGCCCATTCGAAGAACATACAAGCCAGAATGCTGGTCGCACAGACGATGAAACTACCTATGCCGAAGTAGAAGAACGAGACAACAACTGTAGGAACCAACGCAAAGAGCACTCCATACATGTTTTTCTCTACACTCTCCTCGCCATGGGCATGGGGCGAAAGCGATACTATTAGTTTGCTCATATTCTTATTTCTTTCTTATTCTGAGTTTTATGGATTCTTACTTCGCGTTTCGGGCACGGATGATGCCCATGACGGCTGCCTTACCCAACGAGATATTGTCGAGGAGCGGACGATGGGATGGACATGTGAATTGGCAGGAACCACAACTAATGCAGGACGTGATGTCCTCCTGCTCGGCGCGTTCGTAGAGTTTGCGGGCAGAAAGTTTTGCAAGCAGATAGGGCTCAAGTCCCATCGGACAGGCTGCAACACATTTGGCACAGCGAATGCAGGGCTGAACTAACTTGCGAACTGCATCCTCGCCCGAAAGGATTGTAACGGCATTAGTACCCTTGCAGATAGGAACCTCAATATTCATGAGCGAACGACCCATCATAGGACCTCCAGCAAGCACTTTGTTGTCCTCATTCTCTGGCATTCCGCCACAAAGGTCAATCAACTGGCTCATCGGCGTTCCCATTCGAACGAGGAAGTTGCCGGGCTTCTGGATTTTCTTTCCGCTGACGGTGGTATAACGTTCGAAGAGCGGTTTGTTCTTCATCACAGCCTGATAGACGGCAAAGGCTGTTCCCACGTTCTGCACAATCGCGCCAACATTCACGGGAATAGCGGGCGGAGCAGGGACTTGGCGGCCTATCACAGCATCAACAAGTTGTTTCTCGCCACCTTGTGGATATTTTGTCTTCAGCGGTACGATTTCGATTTGAGACATTCCCGAGGTCTTCTCGGTGAGCAATTCAATGGCCTTGGGCTTATTCTCCTCGATTCCGATATAGCCCTGCTCCACCTTTGCTGCCTTCATCAGCAACTGAAGACCCACGATGATTTCGTCGGGATGCTCCATCATCAGCCGATAGTCGGAAGTGATATAAGGTTCGCACTCCACTGCGTTGATGATGACGCACTCGGCCTTGGCTGTAGGAGGCGGACAGAGTTTCACATGGGTTGGGAATCCTGCTCCACCCATGCCAGTGATGCCCCCTCGCTTCACGCGTTCGACAATTTCCTCAGGTGTCAACTCAGGATGGGCCTCGAGCGTCTCGAGTTTATCGCTTCGGTCGATGCTCTCTTCCCATTCGTCGCCCTCCACCTTAATAATAATCACTGGCTTCCGATAACCTGTAGCATCGATGACGGTATCAAGTTTCAGGACCGTGCCCGAAACCGATGAATAAATCGGAGCCGAGACGAAACCTCCTGCCTCTGCGATAAGCGTTCCAACCTTCACCTTGTCGCCTTTGGCAACTACAGGTTTGGCAGGTGCGCCAATATGCTGCGAAAGAGGGAATATTGCCTGTTCGGGCAGTGGTGCCACTTGTGTGGGAACCTCTGCTGTGAGTTTGTTCTCCTCGGGATGGATTCCACCTATTTTAAATGTTTTCAGTATCATGCTTGTTCCTCCTTCCTTTGTTCTACTTGAGGATGTGACTGTTCGGCAACCGGCTTCTTCTGAGGTTGGTCAACTGCGACTTTTGCCTGCGGCTCTGCTTTCACCTGTGACTGTGGCTTTTCGGCAACAATCTGGGTTTCCGGTTTCGGGGCAGCAGGTTTCGGTGCTGGGAAATTAACGGCAACGATGGCTCCAGTCGGACATGCAGCAACGCACTTCTTACAGAGACGGCACTTCGTCCAGTCAATATAGGAAAGGTTGTCAACCACCGTAATGGCTCCAAACTTACATTCCTTCTCGCACTTGCCACAACCAATACATGCCGATGAGCAAGCCTTACGGGCTACTGCTCCTTTATCCTTGTTGACACAACTCACATAGACGCGACGACCCTTGATGCCTTTCTTCCGAAGTTCAATGATGTGGCGCGGACAAGCCTTGACGCAGGCTCCACAAGCCGTACATTTCTCTTCGTTGACATAGGGAAGACCTGTCTCCTCATCGAGGGCAATCGCTCCAAACTGACAGGCTGCTACGCAATCTCCACAGCCCAGACATCCATAGCCGCATCCGGTCTCGCCTGCACTGCACAGGTTCATCGCAGCACAGGTTTTCAGACCGTCATAATGTGCCGTCGTGGGACGATAATCCTTACATCCATTGCATCTGACAACTGCCACCTTGGGTTCAGTTTCTTCAATCGTCATGCCCAGGATGCCAGCCACTTCACCCATGACCTTGGCTCCACCTACCGGACAGGAAAGTCCTTCGAGCGAACCTTTGTCGGCACCTTTCACCAAAGCCTCAGCCATAGCACTACAGCCTGGGAATCCGCAACCGCCACAATTAGCGCCGGGAAGGACTTCGCCTACCTTTGCTATGCGTGGGTCTTCATCAACCTGGAATTTCTTTGCCGCAGCAAATAATCCTACTGCGGCAATTAGGGCGATGGCTCCTAAAACGATTACAGCAGTTAAAATGAAATCCATCTGTTTTCCTTTTTCTTTTGGTTATAAATGAACGTTTTGTATAATATCAATTTGTCTGTCACGCTATCTTGCTCACACTAAACCGAAGTTCGCGGGCGAGTTTGTCTCGCATAAGTCGCAACACAAGAAAACAAGCCATGAGCGCAACCAATGAAGACAGGGCTCCAGCGGCTTCGCTTCCTGTGAAATAGGTGACGATGGCAAGCGTGAAGAACATAACAGCCAATGGAATGACAAAAGCCCAGACCAAGGCGCGAAGTGCTACCTGCTGGGTTTCAACCACTCGGACTCTTTCACCAACAGCATACGAAGAAGCGTCGACATTGGCAATATCGACGGTCATTGACTTTCCCTCTGCTGCGATGCAATGAGTTGCAGCCTTGCATGCAGCACAAGCCGCTTGCTGGTGAATGCTCACTTGCAAACTTCCTTCGCCCACGGCAATGATGGTTCCCTCGTGACTGATTTCGTTTTGATTCATCATGATGGCATTTTTTTACAACAATGCCTGTTGATTGAAAGATTTCTCAAAGGGCCTTTGCTGGCAATGGCGCAAAATTACAAAAAAAATCACAACTACCTGCCTTTCTGCCCTATTTTTTCCTATTTACACTGAATGACAAGATGAGCACCCTTCGTAAGTTGCTCATGGGAGATGCGATAGGACGACAGTTTCTTACCGCCAAGTGTCATCGACGCAATCGACTGTTGCGATGGCGAAGTGCGGTGGGCTTCAATGACGATATCAGACGGATAGAAGTTCCTGTCTGTATGAATCGTCACACGGTCAAAGACAGGTGTCGTCAACGTGTAATAAGGAGCACCTGGGCAATCGGGATAGAATCCCATCATGGAGAAAATGGCCCATGCCGACATGGTTCCCGTATCGTCGTTTCCAGGTATTCCGTCGGGGGTGTCCTTGTAATATTTATTCAGCAAACGGGCTACTTCCTTTTGTGTGCGCCACTCTTCGCCCTTGAAGTAGGAGAAGAGATAGGGATAGGCGATGTCGGGCTCATTGGCGGGATCATAGAGACCACGGTCGAACACCATCTGAAGTTTATCGACAAACGCTTTCCTTCCTCCCATCAATCGGGCCAATCCCATCACATCGTGGGGCACGTAGAACGTATAGTTCCAAGCCGATCCTTCATGGAATCCCGGGGCATTGCTGAAGTTGGCGCCATCCTCAGGATTGAACGGACTATAGAACGAACCATCCTTGTTGATGGGACGAAGCGTTCCAGACTCCTTACTATAGTAGTGTTTATAGCCCAAAGCGCGCTGCATATACTTCCTGGCATCGGCTTTCAGCATTGCCTTGCCCTCTTTTCCATTGGCCTTCTGTGCCAGATTGTCGGCCAAGAGCGAAAGTGCATAGTCGGCAATATAATATTCCAAAGCGTGGCTCACGGAATTATCGCCCGACAAATCGGCAGCGAAATAGTTCATGGGCACATATCCTTTCTCAATATAGGGCGTGTTGTCGGGCCTCATCCGATTCTGCTTGTCAGGAAGGTCTGCCGACTTCGTGAATGCCTCATAGGCGGTCAGAATGTCGAAATCATTCAAACCCTTCAGCCAGGTGTCAGTAATGACGGGAATCGACGGGTCTCCTTCCATTGTCCAGGTCTCGCGTCCGTAGAGTTCCCATTTGGGCATCCAACCCCATTCCTTATACATCTGAATCATCGAGCGCACCATATCCAATTGGCGATCGGGATAGACAAGTGTCATCAACTGATGGACATTGCGATAAGTGTCCCAAAGTGAGAACACTGTGTAGCGATTTTTCTGACCCGTTGAAGACTCGGAAGGAATCCTGCCCACTTGCTGATTCTCCATTTCGGGATACTCACCATTCACGTCTTGCAGGATGTTGGGATGCATCTGTGCATGATAGAGGGCTGTATAGAAAATTCTGCGCTGCTGGGGCGTTCCGCCTTCTACGGTGATTCTGCCCAGAGATTCTTCCCATTGCTGACGGGCCTGAGCCACAATAGCATCGAAGTTCATGCCCTTCTGCTCTTTTTCGAGATTCTCACGGGCATTCTTAATGCTCACGAAACTAACGCCTACGCTCACTTCAATCTGTTCGTTTTCCTCGGTGTCGAAATCGAAGAAAGCACCTATATCATCACCTGCGATATCCTTCTGATAGCCTTTGTAGAGTTTGTATTTGCCATTGTCGGGGTCCCATTCGCCTTTTACACCCATGCGGTTGGGCTGCTTCTTATAGAATCCCGCCGACTTGGGCGCCTTCGACAAGCGCAAAACGAAATACATCGGGAAGACAGCCTGAGGATTGTAGCAGAACGTACCCATCATGCGCATTCCTTCAATCTCCGTTTCATTGACATAGTGTAACTGACCACCAGTCTCATTGGTGAGACCTTGTCCAAGGTTCAGCAGCAAGTGGCTCTCGCCTTTGGGAAAGGTGTAGCGCTCGCGACTGCTGCGCAAAGTTGATGTCACTTCGGTCTTGATGCCGTATTTCTTCAACCTCGACGTATAATATCCTGGCGACGCTTTCTCTGCCTCGTATTCCGAACCATATTCGTGATAATCCACCGAGAGGGCTCCCGTCGTGGGCATCAATAGCAGTGATCCCAGTTCGGGACAGCCTACTCCTGACAATGCGACATGAGCGAAACCCGTGAAATAACTGTTGTTGTATTCATAGGGAGCCGACCACCAACGCGCATCTTTGTCAAACTCGTTCAGGCCGGAACCCATCACGTTGAATGGCACGACAGACATCATGCCATGAGGACACACGGCACCTGGATTGTTCACGCTGAAATTAGTGGTTCCGATGAAGGGATCAACATCGTCTAAAACGCTTTTCGCCTCGGCGTTCCAAGCCGAAAGGATTGCCATGCTGAATGCCAGCAGTATGCTCTTTGTTTTCATGTCTCGGGTAATTTTGATAGAAATGGACGAAGAACTTTTTCTCCGTTCGTTCTGCAAAGATAATGAATGATGGGCAGAAACGGAAAAATAAAAGAATAAAAAATTGAAAATCGGGAGAATTCTGTGGAATTTCTTCCCCACACGCCTTCAAATTCCTGATGTTGCCCCTCTCCCTCATCTGTCATAGGACCCATCTTCATGAATAATATATAATGTGGACAAAAATGACAAGTGAAGACCTAAATCACGTTTGACACATGCTCAAATTAAGACACAAAAAATGCTAACCCCTAAGGATTAGCAACTTACTTTTGCAGGAGGGTGAAACACATCAGCCCCCTGCTTTTGAAAACAATAACATGTCTTATACATAAATTCGATTGCAAAATTAGAACATTTATATCCAGCATATTTGTTACACGTATTTTCTCATTTGTAACATTCATTTGGTACTTTTGAAAAAAAGTTTTATCTTTGTAATCAATATGTAACATATTACTAACGAAATGAAGCGACTAATTCTGGTTTTCTTAATTCCTATTCTTGCTGTCCTGGGTGCAACAGCACAGACTGGAAAACTGTTCAACGCCGACAACCATCTGTCGAGCAACCTTACCGCACAGGTGTTTCAAGACGCTGACGGATTTATATGGATAGCCACACAAAACGGCCTCAACCGATATGATGGCTACCAGTTCCGCGTATTTATGAAAGAAGATGGTCAGTCTGGCATCAGCGGCAACTACATCAACTGCGTGGCCCAAAGTCGGAAAGGAACCATCTACGTGGGAAGCAACGTCACTGTGCAAACCTACGATGGTGGAAGATTCAACAACATCCAGTTGAAGGATGCCCGGGGCAATGCCATTGGCACCTATATTAATTATATCATGGAAACCAGTGAGGGCATCATGCTGGCTTGTACGTCGGGTTATGGAATTATGCGCCTCGATGAGAAGTCGGCAACGGGACAAACCGACACCAAACTAAGTGCAGGGCAAAGTTACATTAGGTTTGCGATGGAGGACACGATGGAAAGATTGTGGATTCTCACCGAGAGCAATGGAATTGTTCTCGTCGAAGGCAACCATCAGACCAAGTTCTTCCAGGATTCTGACCAGAAGTCGAAACTCATGGAAATCAGACAAGACCCTATGGGTAATGTTTATGCTGCCGTCTATGGAAAAGGCATCTATCAGTTCGACGATAACAAACGCACCTTCGAATTCATCGAAGAAACGGCCGGACTCCCCATCCGTACGTTCTACCCCACCCGTAGTGGACAATTGCTGTTGGGATGCGATGGACAGGGAATGTTTATTTATAATCCCCATAATGGTCAATTGACAGCGAATCCCTTCTACAGCAACCAGTTAGATATGACGAAGGGCAAAGTGAGTTCTATCCTCGAGGACCGAAACGGAAACATCTGGGTATGCTTGCTTCAGAAAGGACTCTTTATGCAACCCAAGGCGAAGATGGATTTCGGATATATGGGCGAACGACTGGGCAGCCGCAATGTCATTGGAACCAACTCTGTAACGAGTACGCTTGTCGACAGTAAGGGACGCTTGTGGTTAGGAACCGACAAAGACGGGCTCTATCTCATGGACGGCGCCTATACTTCCGCCCGACATTTCACTCAATGTCCCAGCACCATTCTCTCTATGGCCGAAGATAAGAAAGGTCGAATCTGGCTTGGATCCTACAACGAGGGATGCGGGTGGATTGATCCCGCCACAGGCCAGTGGCACCCTGAGAATCTGCAGTTGGGCAACAGCGTAAACGTCTTCGGACTGACCGCTGCCAGCAACGGTGATGTCTGGATAGCAACCATGGGTAACGGACTGATGCGAATCAACATCGAGACAGGTCAGCGCACTCACTATACCATGAAACAGGGAGCCGATACTGATCACAAAATGAACAGCATCCCCAACAACTTCCTCACCAAGATATGTCTCTCCCATGACGAGCGGCGACTCTTTGTGGCCTGTTCAGTTGGATTCTGCTGCTACGATATTGCCAACGACAGTTGGACAAATGCACTTGGAGTCAATTGCACAACTCCCAGCAGTTACATGTGCTCAGTCTATGCCGACTCCCGCGACAGGGTGTGGCTTGGTACCTACGACGGACTCTATTGCTATGATCTCCGCACTCATAAGGAACGCTACTACACCACAGAAGACGGACTGCCCACCAACAGCATCTGTTCAGTTATCAACGATAAGAAGGGAAATCTCTGGCTGGGCACCTATCACGGGCTCTGTTGCTTCAATCCCGAAAAGATGATCTGCACCAACTATTATGTTGACAATGGTCTTCAGGGCAATGAATTCAGCGAGGGAACTGTATCAAGAAGCGCCTCCGGCAACCTCATCTTTGGCGGCACAGGCGGTATCAGTTGGTTCAATCCTGCCGACATCCAGCCGCAAACGTGGAAGGCCCGCGTCTATCTCACTGGGCTGATGATGGGCCAGACGCCTATCACCACGGGAATGAAATCTGGCAGTTATACGATTACTGACAGCCTCGTAATCAATTCCAGCCGCTTCGACTTCTGCCACGATGACAATTCATTCACGCTCCAACTCTCCACTTTCACTTACGACAATCCCGAGCACATCACCTATTATTATAGTATCAACGGCGAGGAATGGAACCAGTTGCAGACGGGAACCAACGAGATCACCTTCAGCCGGCTGACGCCCGGCACCTATGATTTCCGCATCAAGGCCGTCAACAATCAGCAGGAAACTGACGTCCGCGAGTTCACCATCAAGGTGCATGCCCCCTGGTATGCCTCCTGGTGGGCGATAGCGTTCTATCTGCTTCTGGCCGCACTGGCCGCGTGGCTCTTCATCCGCAGTCGCCAACGCAAGATGCAAAACCAGTTGCGCCTGCAGGAACACATCCATGCTGAACAGATGGCTGATGCCAAACTGCGTTTCTTCATGAACATCAGTCACGAGATACGCACGCCCATGACGCTCATCGTAACTCCCTTGCAGTCGCTCATCAAGCAGGACAAGGACCCACAGCGGCAAGGACTCTACGAGACGATGCGCCGCAACGCCGAACGCATAGTTGGACTCATCAACCAGATGATGGACCTTCGCAAGATTGACAAGGGACTGATGCAGATGCGAATGCGCGAAACCGACCTCATCGGCTTCTTAGGCGACATCTATGCGATGTTCAGTCAGCAGGCAAAGACTAAGAACATAGAGTTCAGTTTCGAGCACGACGCACAAAGTCTGCCCGTATGGATCGACCGCAGCAACTTCGACAAGGTCGTCGTCAACATTCTCTCGAATGCGTTCAAATTCACCAAGCCTGGGGGAATGGTTGATATCAAGGTGACTCACGACGAGAAGAACGCCTCCATCTCGTTCTACAACAATGGCGAGAAGATTCCCGAAGAGCAACTGCAACTCATCTTCAAACGCTTCTATCAGTTGCCTACAACGGCAAACGACCGCAACGTGGGCACAGGCATCGGACTCGACCTCACGCGCTCGCTCGTGGAACTCCATCATGGCACCATCAAGGCTCAGAACACCAGCGACGGCTGTGAGTTTGTGGTCACAATCCCGCTGGGCAACAGCCATCTGCAACCTGACGAAATGATAACAGACGCCCAGGAGCAAACGGCCCTTACGAATCTCATCGACGAGAAGGCCGCCGAACTGAGCACCCCTGCCGAACAGGAGAAGCCGAAGCGTCGTAAATCCATCGTCATCGTGGAAGACGACGAAGAAATCCGCAACTATCTATGCACCGAGTTCAGTGCCAACTACGACGTGACGGGATGTTCGAATGGTCTCGAAGGTCTGAAGGAAGTCCTCAAGACCCTCCCCGACCTCGTCATCTCCGACATCATGATGCCCGAAATGGACGGAAGCACACTATGCTCAAAGATCAAACTGAATCCCTCAACCAACCACATTCCAGTCATCCTGCTGACTGCCAAGAATCGCGACGAAGACCATCTCGAGGGTCTTGAGACTGGTGCCGATGCCTATATCGTGAAGCCGTTCAACATGGATATTCTCAGTCGCACCGTCATCAATCTCATCAACAAGGTCGACATGCTCCGCCTGAAATACGGACGCAACGACCAACTCGAAGAGCAAGTGGAAGCCGTGACGATGAAGTCGCCCGACGAGAAACTGCTCGAGCGGGTGATGAAAGTCATCAACAACAACATCAGCAACTCCGACCTGAGTGTTGACCGCATTGCCGAGGAAGTAGGCATCAGTCGTGTCCACCTCCACCGCAAGATGAAAGAACTCACGGGGCAGACTCCTCACGACTTCATCCGCAACATCCGGTTGAAGCAGGCGGCCCATCTGCTCGTCAACCAAAGCATGAACATTACCGAAGTGATGTATGCGTGTGGTTTCAACAGTCCTGCCTCCTTCTCCACCATCTTCAAGAAATTCTACGGACTTTCTCCTCGTGACTACATGCGAGAATACGAGAAAGATAATGAGTAATTAGGAATGAGTAATGAGTAATTAGGAGTGAGTAATGAGTAATTAGGAATGAGTAATGAGTAATTAGGAGTGAGTAATGAGGAATTAGGAATGAGTAATGAGAGAACCGACACCAACTGACTTTCAGTGCGAATCTTTCTTGCAAAACCAATAAATATACAAAAAACTTTACTATACTTACAACATCATTATTATCGATCAATTAATTTGACATATCGTTATGAGAAATGCGAAGGGAAATAGGTCCAGACTATGGACCAAGAGGAAAGTCCGCAATATGTTCGCGGCGCTCGCTAGTGCTATGGTAGTTGCACCTTGGTCGGCACAGGCACAAAACCCCGTCATCAGAGACCAATACACCGCCGATCCTACGGCAAGAGTGTTCAATGGGAAAGTCTATCTCTATCCTTCTCACGACATCCTCCCTCCTGAGGGACAGCGGAAAGATTGGTTCTGCATGGCTGACTATCATGTGTTTTCATCGGAGAACCTTACCGACTGGAAGGACCATGGGACTATCGTAAGTCAGGAGAAGGTGCCTTGGGGAAATCCCGTAGGCTATTCGATGTGGGCTCCCGACTGCGTCTACAAAAACGGCAAGTACTACTTCTACTTCCCCAATGCCCCGAAAGGCCGACAGGGATTCTCCATCGGTGTGGCAACTGCCGACCATCCGGAAGGACCCTTCGTCTGTGAACCGGAACCCATCAAGGGGGTGTCGGGCATTGACCCCTGTGTGCTCATCGACGATGACGGATCTGCTTATCTCTATTGGAGCGGCATGGGAATCAGAGGTGCGAAACTGAAGAGCAACATGAAGGAACTTGATGGAGAACTGCAGGAGATGCGCTTCCCCCGACGTGAGGGCAGCGATGTGGAACCACCCGCTATGTTGGTCGGTGGACAGCAGATGGAAGGTCTTCCCGAAGGATTCAAGGAGGGACCGTTCGCCTTTAAGCGCGGCGACTGGTACTATCTCACGTTCCCCTGGGTACGGGGCGACACGAGCGGTGGCAAGAATCCCACTGAGACATTGGCCTACTCGATGTCCAAAAGTCCGCTGGGACCCTGGGATTTCAAAGGAATCATCATGGCGGAGCACGCGAATTCCTGCTGGACGAATCATCACAGTCTGGTGGAATATAAAGGACAATGGTATCTGTTCTACCACCACAACGACCTCTCGCCAAATGACGACAAACGACGCTCAGTATGTATTGACAAGATTGAATTCAATGCCGATGGAACCATTTGCGAAGTGAAGCCTACAAGAAGGGGCGTGGGCATTAACAAAGCCTGCGAAAGAATTGAAATCGACGGTTATAATGAAGCCAGTGAGGGTGTTACCAGAGTCTTCGCCGAGACTAACAGTGAAATCTGCAGCATGGAAGCCACACTTCCACAGAAAGGCAGTTGGCTGCGCTATGAGGGTATTGACTTCAGCGAAGTGAAAGACGGTTACCTCATCATCTCGGTAAGAGCCAATAAAAACACGTCTCTTTGCCTACGTGAGAAATCGCCTCATGGGAAGGTCATAGCAAGCCTGACGGTGACCGTGAAGAGCGGTGAAGGACGTTTCCGCCGCGACTTGGCAGGACAATGGCTAATGCTGACCGCACCCTTAGAATACACGCCAAAGGGAATCACAGACCTGGTGGTAACCTGCGAAGACAAAGCCGTTAGCATTGACTGGGTACAATTCAAGAATCGTCAGCAATACTTCACCGAGAGCAAAAGCGCTCTGACTGCCAAACCCGACGAAAAGGGCTTTATACGCCGTTGGATGCTGTTGGAACCCATCAAACAGGATATCCGCTCGAACGTAGTATTCACCAACTCATACCTGAATGAGGCTTTCAACAAATCCTATTTCAAGGGACAGCAGACGATACTGCCGAAGAACGGGCAAAAGGTGAAGGTGGGAAAGCAGAACCTGACTTGGCATGCTTTGGACAGCGAGAACTATAACGTGAAACTGTTCCGCTTCGCCGAAAAATGGGGACAGCAGACCTACGGATCACTCTTCTGGGGGGTAACAGTCATCGACTGCAAGGAGGAACACACAGGACTCCGTCTGGCGGCAGGTTCCAACGGTGCTTCCATGTGGTGGCTCAATGGCGAGGAAGTACTACTGCTGGAGGGCGACCGACGCATGGTAGAAGATGATGGAATGTCGGCACGACTGACTTTGAAGAAAGGCCGTAACATACTGAGATGCGCTGTCATCAATGGTCCTGGACTGAGCGACTTCTGCGTGAGATTCATCGACAGCGAGGGCAAGCCGTTTACGGATTTCGAAATCATAGATTCAGGAAAGGGGATGAAATAATAGGAAACTAAACTACATAATAAGGAATAAAGAATGAAAACTTATCAATATATTTTGTCTTTCATATGCTGTCATGCCATGATGAGTCCTGTGGCAGCGCAAGTGGGTACACCTTATATCCACGACCCATCAACCATAGCCGAGTGCGACGGAAAATACTACACATTCGGTACTGGTGGCGGAGGACTGATCTCCGAAGATGGATGGAATTGGCACGGGGGAGCAGTAAGGCCGGGAGGCGGTGCGGCACCCGACGTTCTGAAAATCGGCGACCGTTACCTCATCATCTACGGAGCCACTGGAGGTGGGCTGGGAGGTGGACACAACGGCCGAATTCTGACAATGTGGAACAAAACTCTTGACCCTCAGTCGCCCCAATTCGAATACACCAAAGCCAAGGAAGTGGCCTATTCCGACGGACTGGAAGACCAGGACGCCATAGATCCCTCGCTGATGCTGGACCCCACGACCGGGCGCCTGTGGGCTTCTTACGGCACCTATTTCGGTACCATCCGACTGATTGAACTTGACCCTAAGACTGGGACACGCATCACAGGCAACGAACCTTTGGACATTGCCATCGACTGTGAGGCCACCGACCTCATCTACCGCGACGGATGGTATTACCTGCTTGGCACTCACGGCACCTGCTGCGACGGCGTGAACTCTACCTACAATATAGTGGTGGGAAGGGCAAAGAGCGTGACAGGTCCTTACTACGACAATGTGGGCCGCGACATGTTCCACGGTGGTGGAAGAATGGTGGTAGCGGCAAGCAATCGGGCAACAGGACCTGGACATTTTGGACGGACCATTATCGACGAGGGCGTAGAGGTGATGTCCTGCCACTATGAAGCAGATTTCGACCGTAGCGGACGTAGTGTGCTTGCTATACGGCCATTGCTTTGGCGCAATGGTTGGCCTGTGGCGGGAGAACCCTTCAAGGGCGGCACTTTTGAGATTGAATCAGAACGACGTGGCTATTCCTTGGAATTGGCAGTTGACTTTGTACGTATGGAACAAGAGCGTCAGGCTTTCTGGCGACTGGATCCCAACGAACCCGTAAAACCCATTGCCGAACAGCAATTGAGCGACGTTATCGGCACTTGGCCCAAAGGCAACATCAGCGTGAGGATCAGCGACTATATGTTCCGTCCGCACCAACACTGGACCATTACACCCGTAGAAGGCGAAGGATATCTGGGAGCCCCCTACTTCAAAATTGTCATCAGCGGAACCAAACGTGCACTTATAGCCACTGCCGAATGCGAAGTGAGTACCGTGGAAGAATTCAGCGGTGACGACAACCAACTATGGCGCATCGAACAACTCACCGACGGCACCTATCGCATCATGCCCAAGAAGATTCCCGGAACAGATGGGCTGAACAAGAACATTGTGCTCTATTCAGCAGGCGATAGCACCCCCACCCTTGCCACCTACGACTTCAGCAGCGACAACTCAAAATGGAACTTCCGAAGATTATAGTAATCATAGGGAATCAAGAATCAGAAAACACTCCCTCGTAAGTCATTCTTACGGGGGATTCTTTTTCTTGCTTAACAGTGAAATTGAAAAATTGTATATCTTGACGCAATCGAGATAGTGCTGTATTCTTACCTATTAAAAAGAAAACGCCAATTTTACATTTTTGAGTGTAAAACTGGGCGTAAATCTCATATATCACTGATAATCAAGCGATATTGCGGAGAGACCGGGATT
>JAILFH010000092.1 GCA_024697645.1 Prevotella sp. | reverse complement strand
GTTGGCCAGGCCGATGTAGAATCGGGCCAAACCCTCGATCTGATAGACATCGGTGTCGAAGTACCAGATGTTGTCATCGCCCTTGTGGGGCTTGATGAACTCTTTTGCCGACGGGAATTCCTCTATGAGGAGATTCTTGGCCATCAGGTCGAGCTGGAGCGAGACAGGGATGGGTTTTGTGCCAGACAGGTGGAACACGTCAACGTTGATCTTCTTGTGCGCTGCGGTATGCTTCCACGGCTCGTTGTCGAGTATCTCGACATAGCCGATGCGGTTGATCTTGAAAACTCCGTTTTCCAGTTTCTTCTTGTCGTAGCATACGACCAGGCCATCATCTGGTTTAACATCGAAGGCCTCCACAATACGGTCAGAGACTTTGCCACTGTTGGAGGAAGCGTAATTGTGGAGTACCACGCACTTCTTCTGACTGCAGGCGTGCTGAAGCAGTGATATGGCGGCCGCCTGGTTCTTATTGGTGAAGACCTTGCGGGCGATAAGTTGCTGACGAACATTCTCGGGCATTTCACGTGACTCCGCGTTGACACGCAGATAGGCGGTATTGTTGAGCTCGACAACCCTGTATGGGTGCGGCTCGACGTGGATGGCCACCACCCTATTGTCATACAGCGGCTCGATGCGCAGGTACGGCAGCGTGTCGATGCCGAAGTGTTTTTTGGCGGCATCTTGGACATAGCGCAGGTAGGAGTCGATAGAAGTCTGTTTCAAGTACTTCATATCGTTCTCCAGCCCCGTCACATAGCCCTGGTCGTTGACGCCCAAATAAAGTACGCCGCCGGTAGTGGAGTTCAAGAACGCACAAACGCCCTTGAGGACGTTAGTGGTCTGCGTGTATTCGTCGGGCTGCATATTGTTGTTTGACGGGTAGATGATCGAGGTCTTGAACTCCTGGGTTCCGCTCTCAATTCCGAGGTAGGTGCCTCCGTCGGCTTCAAGGTCAGCGTCGTTCTCGGTCTCGATGGAGAGCGTCTTGATGATCTCACGCTTGATTACGTTCAATGCGGACCCCGACAGGGTGTCCTGCATGGAGTTGGCCGTCTGTATCAGACGAGCCAGACGTGAGAGCATCGGCAGCTGTTCCTTGTAGTCCTGGATTGTGTCGGCCAGCAGTTTCGAGTCATCCTTTCGACCGTACTCCTTGAGCAGGTCGATGACTTTAAGACGGATCTGGGTTGCCTTGGCATCCCGGTAATCATCCTCTGGGTTGAGCTGAATTTCACTCATATTCTCGTTGAGGACGAACTGCACGAGGGCACGCAGGTACGTCCTCGTAAACTTGATGTAGGAGGCTGAAAGGTCGTCACCGATCATTTCGGCCATGACGCTGGCGTTGGCGAGGAAGCGGAAACGGTCTGAGGGTTTCAGCAATCTCCGCTGGTAGGCGAACAGCTGCTTCATCAGCAGGTTAATGACCATGGGACTCAACTCGCTGGTTGCCTCTTCCTGCTTGGCCTCGACTGGGGCGGCCGTCTGCTGGGCGAAAGCCCTGATGCAGTCGTGTCGCGCCGTGCGCTCGTCGAAGTCAATGTCAGCGTCGCCCTCGATGTTGGCGTCTATCTTGCCATAGTAGTCGCCATAGTGGAACTTTCGGACGGAGAGGAAAGCGAAGTCTCCACGATTGTACTTGTGGTTGTTGACGGTAAACATCACCTCACCGAATTCCGTTATCCATCGGCAGTTCGTGTCACGCTCGTCAATGAGTTTCGCCAGGAACTCGTTTCTCTCCTCGTAGGCGGCCTTAGTGTCTTCGACGAAGAAGTTTGTCAGTTGTTTCTCGATATTGAATGTCGGTTTATCCACGTTCCTGACTGTGGCAGGCAGGTAGTCACCGACTTTGAGAAACAGGTGTAGTGAGTCCATATTGTAGTAGAACAGGCTGGGCCGGTCAAACTGTATCGTTCCGCTCAGTTTGTGATACTCATGGTCCGCCGTTTCCACATGGATGGTGCCGTAGGCATCAATCTCGGTGATGCGCACCACGGTCTCGTCGTTCTCGTCGTAGTTTTTGAGCTGGACGGTGACTTTTTTGTTTTGGACTTTATATTGCTGCTTGATGAAGTCCTTGGTGAACTCGTCCATTTCCGACAGGTTATTGTCTGCGCTCTGTTTCAGCTTGTCTGCAGTGGGGGTACGAAGTGCAATGCCGATGCCGGTGTCAAGGGAGTTGGCACCCGATTTGATGACTTTTTTGGTCTCTGCGGTCGTGTCATGGGTGAGGAACACGCCGTCTTTAGAGATATAGGCGCTGCCGTGCTTGGTGTAGATCAACGGGGTGCGTAGCGGCACGTCGAACTTGGCCAATGTGGAAGCGTTATGGGCGAACAGTTCAGAGCCGATCTTATCAAGGTCTTTCCAGCCGAAGCCCAGGTTGGTGACTTTTTCGTACCTGAGGCGTTTCACAGCCGCATTGATGATGCGGTCAGACAGTCGGGGGTTGAGGACGCATAGGTGCGCCATGAATGCGACATAGGCAGGTAACGCCAGCGTGTGGTCACCGTCCGCCAACAGATAAGACGCCAACAGGGATGTGTTGAAGGTGATCTGCTTGCGATCTTCCAGTTCCTGGAAAATCGGTCGCGCTGTTACAGTCGTCAAGAGGTCATCGATCCTTGCCCGTAACAACTCTATCGTGGTTTCGTAGAATGAATCTCTCTTGGCAACGCTTGAGGCGCAGCCAGCGAGATAGCTTTGCAGTTTCTCAAAGTTATCGTCGATATACTCTTTCCTAAGATCCAGCCACAAAGGCGTCTTTTCTGATTGTTTCATTGGGCAAATTAATCTTTATTAATCTTGAGCGTCTGATAATCCTAAATAGATTACTAAGAGTGCATAGGCCACAAGTTAACACTTCTGCCAATTTGAATATTGTACTTTTCATCAGCGTAGGTTTCTTTGATGGCATCAAGGGCGGCTTGAGGCACTTCGCTGGTACGTTTCACATAGATGCAGAACATCATCTGGTCGCTTGGATATGATTCGTCCACCACGATGGAAACGACGGTGCCAGCCAGGTCTGGAATGGTCTTGTTGCCTTTCTTAGGCGGAATGAGAAGTCTTCCCGTTCCGCCGCCAGCGACATTGAGGGAGAACTTCTCAATGATGGGTTCCAGTTTTTCCAGGATAGTGGCTGCGGTTTCCTCTTCGCCTTGCGTTTTGAGGATGATAACGTTGCCATATTGTTTGAATTCTCCTACATGGAGTTTTTTACGTATTCTCTTTTTCATTTTCTTTATTGATTACTCAGATTTGAAATCCTCTACTTTACTATCGTTATCAGACATCTCTACTGTCTTGCTCTTTGCATTGACCATCGTTTCTGAAACCCAGATAATCTGTCCTCTTTTATGAGTGTAAAATGAAGATGATAGCCGTTTGAAATGTCCCTTTCGGAAATGTGGGCGCATTGCACCCTTGACCGTTTCGGTAATTTTATCAGATGTTCCCAACTGAACGCTTCGGTCTTTATATCGATAGGTGTTACTGTTATTCGTATCAGGAACACCTTCGCGGACACATTCGGGGAAACACCTCATGTAAGCAAGAAGGTTGACTGCCAATGTGAAATCTTTAATCAGATTCACAGAGTATTCGTCAGACTTTTCTTTGACTTCGTTATATTCGCTCTCGTGTAATTGTCCAACACCAGTTTCACCACAATAAAGCAAAGCAAAAGTGCCATCGTGCAAGATAACAAATGCGAAAACATAGCCATCAGTTTCATAGGGGATATGAAGCGCTAAATCGTATCGAACCCATTCCAAATCTTTGCCAAGTTCCGGGGCTGCTGTTTTTTGTTCCTCTCCTTCTTCTTTCAGATATTGTTTGATGCCTTCCATGTCTTTAATTGGAAGGTCATCGCGCAGAAAATCACGCAGTTCTTTCTGTTCGAACCAAACGTGTAAGATTTCTTTATTATAGTCCTTTCGCCAAAAGTTCAAAGTTAGATATTCACTTTGTCTAACCATGGGGTTTGGTTGAGAATCTGCAAATAACCTTGCATCACGATAAAAACTCCTCATATCAGAACTCTTTTTCACCTTGCACCAGGTTTTGTACATTTTCCACATTCTGCGGAGCGGTATGCTATATGAGACTTTCTTCGGCATAAATGTTTATTAGATATTAAAATTGTTCATACATTTCCTTTAGTTTGGAACAGAAGTGAACGAGAGAGCTGTTTATGATCTACTTTGAATATCTAATCATTAAAGACTACTTAATGCCTATAATTCGCTTATATTCCTGAAGATCCTTATCAAAAAAATTTTCTGCATAGCCTGCTCCTTTTGGAACTTCTTTTAAAGCGTTGTTATTTTGAGTTTGATCAATAGTCGCTTTATAAAGTTCACACAAGTCTTTGAAAATCATTTTATTTAAACATCCAGTGGGATAATAATTCTCAAAATCCTCTATATCCAGTTCTATACCAGAAAGTATGCCTCTTCCATCAGAAAAGAATTGCACACCTTTGATAATACCTCTATACTCTACCTCATCGTAATCTTCAGCGCTTTTCTCAGCATAATGATTTTTCAAAATTTGTATAAATTCAATCATCTCATAATCATTATAGTCAGAATCTGTGTCAATTAAATTATAAATACCAACAGTTTCATTAGAATATAGTCCATGACCTCCATGACCCAAATCAAGTTCTATACTTTTAAGAATTGTACAACTACTGGGCAGTTTTACAAACTTACTATTATTGTTATGATGTTGCTCACTGCTATTAGCAAATGATATAGTTGAATTAAGTAAACAAATGGATATCAAGATAATCCATTTTAAATAAGAGTTTTGTTTCATGATTGTTAAGTTTTAATATTCATAATGATTGTTTAGTCCTGAGTAGAAATCGATGAGAGTGCGGCGCAGATTAAGGTCATCGACGGGGATATCTCCGTTCTTTATCTGCACGATGCACTCCGAAAGGAAATCGGGCGGTGATGCCTTAAATGAGGCGAGCCATTGATGCTGTACCCTGCTTTGCGGGAAGTCGGCGTAGCCGAGCATTTGCCGCAGGAAGTATATCGGAGTCTTCAGCGGCTCAACACTTGCAGCAAGGGACTGCTGATAATGCTTTGGCGGTCCTACTACCGACAGGATCCTGCCTTGTAACTCGCATAGCGAGTTTACAAGTTCATTCAGCTGTTCCTTGCTCGGTGCTTCGTCCATCGTTGTTTAGGGCTCGGGATGGTTGGGGGTGATTTTGAAGGTAGCGTTGCCGGTGTAATCCAGGAAGTCTTCAAAGGTGGGTTCATCACCCACTTCATTTATGGCCTTGTCGGCTAATTCACATTCACAGCCAACGACATTATAAAAGCCTTCACCTTCAAGATCCTCTAACTCTTGAACATCTGTGGCAATCAGG
>JAILFH010000075.1 GCA_024697645.1 Prevotella sp. | reverse complement strand
ACTGCTTATCATTGGTATCCTCGGCATCTACTTCTTCTCTGGTGCAACAACCATGAACGTTGTTGAGATTGCTCAGATGCACAACATCCCCGTAGCCATCCAGAAGGTGTTCTTCCCGTTCATCTTCATCGGATTCGGCGTTCTGGGTGCAATGTTCCCGTTCCACACATGGTCTCCCGACGGTCATGCTTCAGCCCCCACGGCTGTGTCAATGCTCCACGCCGGTGTGCTCATGAAACTTGGAGGTTACGGCTGCTTCCGCGTAGCAATGTACCTGCTTCCTGAGGCTGCTCAGGAACTGGCTTGGATCTTCCTGATCCTCACCACCATCTCTGTGGTCTACGGTGCACTCTCTGCCTGCGTACAGACCGACCTGAAGTACATCAATGCTTACTCGTCAGTCTCTCACTGCGGCCTCGTGCTCTTTGCTCTTCTGATGATGACTCAGACATCTTGCTCAGGTGCTATCCTGCAGATGCTCTCTCACGGTCTGATGACGGCCCTGTTCTTTGCCCTTATCGGTATGATCTACGGCCGTACTCACACTCGTGACGTGCGCAAACTTGGTGGTCTGATGAAGATCATGCCGTTCCTCGCTGTTGGCTATCTCGTGGCTGGTCTTGCCAACCTCGGTCTGCCTG
Source organism: Prevotella sp. (assembly GCA_024697645.1). GTDB lineage: Bacteria > Bacteroidota > Bacteroidia > Bacteroidales > Bacteroidaceae > Prevotella. Next base: position 50,733 of record JAILFH010000075.1, on the reverse strand, counting down.
GTTTCTCTGGCTTCACCGCTGAGATGACCATCTTCGTAGGTTCGTTCATGAATGCCGACACCTTCCATCGTGTCTGCACCATCATTGCCTGCTCATCGATCGTCGTTACCGCAGTCTACATTCTGCGTGTGGCTGGTAAGATTCTCTTTGGTAAGGTGGCTGATCCTCACTACGAGACGCTCACCGATGCTACTTGGGACGAGCGCGTCGCTGTGGCCTGCCTCATCTTCTGTGTGGCTGGACTCGGTGTTACGCCGTTCTTCTTCAAGCCCATCATCGATGATGCCTTGGTGCCCATCCTCTCTGTGATTAATCCTGCAATGGCAGCATTGTAATCGTAAATCATTAAAACGTAAATAGCAATTATGAATTACGGACAATTCTTAAATATGGTTCCCGAGGCAACGCTCGTGGCCATTCTGATTATACTATTCTTTGCTGACTTCGCACTCACAAAGAGCGAGAAGAAGCACCCCATCATGCGCTGCCTTACTCACACGCTGCTGCTCCTGCAACTCGTGCCTTGCGTATTGGCTGCTCCTGCAGAGGTGTTTGGCGGACTCTATGTTTCTACGGCTGCTGCCAATGCCATGAAACTCATCCTCACGGGTGGTACGCTCATCGTGGCTATCATGGCTCAGACTTGGATTGAGCACAACGAACTCACGCGTCGCTATGAAGGCGAGTTCTACATGCTGCTCGTCTCTACGCTGCTCGGTATGTATGTCATGACAAGTTCTGGCCACTTCCTCATGTTCTTCCTTGGACTTGAGATGGCTTCTGTGCCCATGGCTTGCCTCGTGGCAATGGACAAGTGGAAGAAGGATTCTGCAGAGGCAGGTGCTAAGTACATCCTGACCGCAACCTTCTCTTCAGCCATTATGCTCTATGGTATTTCCTTCATCTACGGTGCTTGTGGAACACTCTATTTCGACGATGTGGCTCAGTCGCTCTCAGTGACACCGCTCACTGTTGCCGGACTCGTGTTCTTCTTCGCAGGTCTTGGTTTCAAACTCTCCCTCGTGCCCTTCCACTTCTGGACAGCCGACACCTATCAGGGAGCGCCAACAACCGTCACAGCCTACCTCTCCGTCGTTTCGAAGGGTGCTGCAGCCTTTGCGCTCTGCGCCATTCTGATGAAGGTATTTGGCCCGATGACAGCACAGTGGGAGATGATGCTCTACATCGTCATTATCCTCTCTATCACCATCGCCAACCTCTTCGCAATGCGTCAGTCGGAACTGAAGCGATTCATGGCCTTCAGCTCTATTTCGCAGGCAGGTTACATCATGCTCGCCGTTATTGGCAACTCGTCGATGGGTGTGGCATCGCTGATGTTCTACACGCTCGTCTATGTTGCTGCCAACCTGGCAGTATTCGCAGTGATTAGCGTGGTTGAGCAGAACAATGGTGGCACAACTGAGCGTTCGGCTCTTGCAGGCTTCTATGAGACCAATCCTAAGTTGTCGTTCCTGATGACTTTGGCTCTGTTCTCACTTGCAGGTATTCCTCCGTTCGCAGGTATGTTCTCGAAGTTCTTCGTCTTCATGGCCGCTGCTCAGCAGGGCAGCTTCTGGGCTTACTTCGTAGTATTCATCGCATTGATCAACACAGTGCCGAGCCTTTACTACTATCTGCTCATCGTGAAGGAGATGTACATCAAGAAGACTGCTACTCCGCTGCCTACATTCGAGAGCGATAATGCCACTAAACTGGCACTGGCACTCTGCACTGTAGGTATCGTACTCTTCGGAGTATTCTCCTGCGTCTACGAGTGGCTTAGCAGTGTTGCAGCCGCATAAGCGACACTAATTTCTACTCTTTATACAAAGTCCGAGGCCGGGTTAACTACCGACTTCGGACTTTTTTCATGCCTGTATTTGCTTATATAGGGACAAATAGAGGAAGGCAGACACGCGCAACTGGAATTATCTAAAGCTATCCTCTTGACCATAGAGAGATATGCTTTTGACTATAGAAAGATATGCTCTATACCTATATAAAGACCATCTCTCTATGATAGAAAGGTGTCCTCTGTACAGTCAAAAGGTATGCTCTATATACCCAGAAAGGTATGCTCTATATACCCAGAAAGGTATGCTTTATACAAATAAACAGATGTGCTCTATATAGTCAAAATGTATGCTCATTATGGTTCGGCTTCTCCGCATAGTAGGCGGGAAACCCCTGTATTAGCCTGAAGCCGAGAATTGAGCGAACCAGAATGCTGACGAACAAAGGGGCTCAAAATGTCAAATTAATTGAAAATCTTGCAATCTTGCAAACTTGCATACGTTTTTTAGGGGTAGAGAGAAGAGAGTGTTAAAATATGTATATAAAATAATGTAATTAATTATATATCAATAAGTTATATAAATTTATTAACTTATTTTAACTTCCCTGTTTTTCAACCTCAAAATTTCTCATGCAAGTTTGCAAGTTTGCAAGATTTTGAGTATAATCCTGACTTTGGGGCACTATTTCATAATGAAGTAAAGTGGGGTAGGCCCCCGAACTGCGGCAGACAGGCGCAAGAGTTTCTTTTGGCACTCGATGACTGCGAGAAGGCAGAGGAAGTGGCGCTATAAACCCCCAAAAACAATAACCTTATATGTGCAATAATACAAAATCAAATCTATTAGAAGCAATAATCCAAGTAAACCCAATGTTGGGAAGGCACAATGAAACAAAAAGTTCCAAGTCTGTAAGGTGCAAAAATACAAAGATAAACCAAATTCGGATAGGCGTTATAAAATAAGAAACCCCAAGTCAGTGAGACCTGGGGCTTGCTTTATAAGGGTGCATATTCATTAAAGGGTAAACACAACGATGCTCTTTGCAGGGAGTTGAACGGTGAGTTGTCCCTTCTTTTTCTTATCCACATTGAACTTCAATGGATGCTTCTTGTCGCCAGTGGCTACGCTGAGTCCCTTTGCGAGTTTAGCGGTCTCGAAACTAACGGGAGCGATGCGCTGAGGATTGTTGAAATCGTTATAGTCGCGAACATCATTTGAGGTAAGCAGGCTTCCACTGATAGCAGTGAGTGCTGTTGAACCAAGGTCGATGGCAACGGTCTGATCCTTATCGAGCGAGACATTGGAAAGCGAAACGACAATCTTGCCATCCTTCGTGCGTGCTGCAGAAGCGCTCACGAGAGGCAGTGTGCGATGACCATTCTCTTCGTCTGCATTCATCTCCTTACGCATATCATGGCGCACATTCATGTCCTCACACTTCAGAGTGAGTGGGAGATAGGTGGCCTCCTGGAACGGAGTGTACATGCGAAAGACGTGATAGGTAGGAGTGAGCACCATGTGGCCACCATCCTTAGTATCAGTCAGAATCATCGACTGCAGCACATTCACTATCTGAGCAATATTAGCCATGCGAACACGGTCGCAATGACGATGGAACACGTTGAGCGAGAGGGCTGCTACGAAGGCATCACGCATAGTGTTCTGCTGATAGAGGTGACCGCGTACGGTTCCGGGCTCCTCGTCCCACCAAGTTCCCCATTCGTCGACAAGCAGACCAATACGCTTTCTGGGATCCTTCTGGTCCATGATGTCGCAATGCTTCTTGATGACATCTTCAATCTCGAGGCATTTGCCAAGAGTCCAATAATACTCATCGTTGTCGAAGACCAGTGCAGAACCTTTCGGCCCATTCCAACCCGAAACGGTGTAATAGTGGAGCGAAACGCCATTCATCTGGTAGCCGACCTTATCCATCAGCACTTTTGTCCAGTTGTAGTCGTAGTCAGAAGCACCGGAAGCAATCTTGTAGAGATGGTTTCCGTCGTAGTTGCGGCAGTAGGTGCTATAACGGCGATAGAGGTCGCTATAGTACTCGGGATTCATATTTCCACCGCAGCCCCAAGATTCGTTGCCTACGCCCAAATATTTCACCTTCCAAGCCTTGTCACGGCCGTTCTGACGGCGAAGTTTTGCCATAGGCGTGTCGCCATCGCTGGTCATGTATTCAACCCATTTGGCGAGTTCTTCAACCGTACCAGAACCAACGTTTCCACTGATGTAGGGCTCGCAGCCAAGCAATTCGCAGAGATTCAGGAACTCATGGGTACCGAATGAATTGTCTTCGATGGTTCCACCCCAGTTGTTGTTCTGCATCTTAGGACGCTCTGAGCGAGGACCGATACCATCGCGCCAGTGATATTCATCTGCAAAACAACCACCTGGCCAGCGCAGAACGGGCACCTTCAGGTCCTTCAAGGCACCAAGTACGTCGTTACGATAGCCGTCGGTGTTGGGGATAGCCGACTCGGGACCTACCCACAAGCCGCCATAAATGCAAGTTCCAAGGTGTTCGGCAAACTGACCATAGATTTCCTTATGAATCTTCTGAGTGCCGTCATTCACATTGATTGTAACTGTGGCATCTTGTGCCAATGTCGCAGTTGCGAAAATTCCTGAGAGACAGGAGATGAGAAGTAGTTTCTTCATGTTTCTGTTAGGAGTTTAGTAATTGTAAAAATATGGTTAGAATTCAATTTGTACGCGTGCGTTGATCTGCCTGTCCGTAAGGTAGTTGGGTACGGCATACTGATGGTTGGTGACATCGGTTATCCAATAGTAGGAGTTCACGTTGTTGATGCCAAAAAGATTCAGGCAATCTACACCCACCCATACTCGCTTGATAAATGACATGTGGGACGTGAGTGCAGAGGTGTGAGGTGTCTGGTAGGCCAGATAACTCATACCAATATCGGCTCGTTTGTAGGCTGGTGCACGGAAGGAGTTGCTCTCAAGTTCCTGATGGGGCGCCGAGAAGGGCAGACCATCCGCATAGGCCAGTCGGAGCGACATTTTCCAACGCTCTGTCCCCGGGAAATAGTCGGTGAAAAAGAGATTGAGCGAAATGCGCTGATCGGTGGGCAGAGGGATTGACTTGCCATTGAGTTTCATCCGCGTGTTCATCAGCGAAAGCGATATCCAGGAATCAGTTCCCTCGACAAACTCTCCATAGAGTTTCAGGTCGATACCGGCCGCATGACCACTCGACTCGTTGTCACCATAATAGACCACCTTCACGTTGCTGACGCTATAGGGCACTAAACGCGACAGTAGTTTATAATAGGCCTCAGCCGTAAACTTAAACCGACGGCCAGCCATTCGGAATGCCTGATCGTAGCCTGCAATGAAGTGAATACTCTGCTGCGACTTGATGTTCTGATTCAGTGTGGCATAGGTGATGCCATTGACGGTGGAAGTATCGCGAAGTTCCTTGTAGAAGGGTGCCTGATAGTAGAGGCCTGCTGCCAGACGAATGGTTGCATTCTGATTCCACGAGGGGATAATACCCAGCGAAGCACGTGGGGAAACGATGGTCTCGCGATTGAAATTCCAGTGGGCAAAGCGCACACCGTAATTAAGGGTGTAGAGGGTAGGGGGAGTTTCTTCCTCGTCGCCTTCTGCCTCATCGCTCCCTCCAGACTGCCAGCGATAGGTGTCCTGCAGATAGGTTTCCACACGATTGGCCTTCAGTTCGTTTTGAGCACGAAGGGAATAAATCATGTAGAGGTCCTGACCTGTATGGGGAACACTGTAGCCAGCGGAATCGCGCATTTCGTATTCCACTGAGTTCTCACGGATATTCTCGTGCTTGAAGGTTGCAGCGGCTTCAATCTCATGACGGCGACTCTTGTGCTGGAACATCAACTTCACACTTGCCACATTGGCCTTCAGGTAGTTGCGAGCATGTTCAAAATAGGTACCAACGCCGAGATTCTCGGAAGTTTCGGTCTGTGTGAGCCAGTATTGTCCCTGAATGTCGAATCGCTCCTGTTCGCGGGTGTTATAGGCAGAGCCGATGAGCGAGAGAGAAGTGCGCTCGGTGAAACGATGACTGATGGAGAGTGAACCGAAATAGGTGCGGAATAGGTCTTTTTCCCAGCCGTCGAAATAGACCACGAACGACTTGACGTTCTCAAGCGTACCGAACGATGTGGCGCGTGAGTGCGGCGTGAAGTCGTAGTGGTTGTCGGAGACGTTGCCGATGAAGTCAATACGCCAGCGCTTGCTGGGCTCGTAACTTAAATAGGTCTGATAGTCGAGGAAACTTGGTTCATACTCAGCATCGGTGCTATTGAGCGAGCCGAGCAGATATTTCGTGGTCTTGTAGCGCACGCTGTTGAGCCACGAAAGTTTGCGGGTTCCTAAGCCAAAATAGGCGCTGCTACCCAACAAACTGGCTGACAGAGAGCCTTCATAGACTGACTTTCGAGTACCCTCAGGACGGAGTCGCTTGTAGGTGATGTCGAGGGTAGACGACATTTTATCGCCATATTTTGCCGCAAAGCCACCCGTTGAGAAGCCAATGCGGTCGACCATCTCGGGATTGATGATGGAGAGACCTTCCTGCTGGCCCGAACGAACGAGGAACGGGCGGAATACCTCAACGTTGTTGATATAAACGCTGTTCTCATCAAACGCTCCGCCTCGTACATTGTATTGCGACGACAATTCGTTATGGGTAGAAACACCAGCCTGACTCTGAATCATCTCCTCAACTGCATTGCCTGTGGTAGAAGGAGCAAGTTTCATGTCTTCTTTCTTCAGTTCCTGAGTCTGTGTGGTCTGCCGACGGGATTCGGTGACAGTGACTTCACCAAGTGCCTGATCGTCTTCTGAAAGCACTATCTGAAGTGTCTGCTTTCCACGGGGATTTCGAAGTACGCGGGTCTTGGTTTTATATCCAATCATCGAGAACTTAACTTCCACACTATCAGCAGATTGCAACTGCATGCTAAACTCTCCCTTTAACGAGGTAAGCGTGGCTTTTCCCTGCTTGACGACTTGCACTGAAGCCAATTCGACAGGGTTCAGTTTATCATCGGTCACGCGTCCCTGGAGCGTAAACGTCTGAGCACTTGCGCCAACAGATAGCACAAGCAGGAATATATTGAGGATATAGAATTTCAGATTCATCAAATATAATAACGAGGAATCGGGCTTTTTATTGTATTTTATTCGCGATAAAGCCACGAGAGAAACTTATTGATGCACGAGAGCGAGAAATGGAACCAACGGTACTTGGCAACGGGCATTCCGCCGAAACTCAGAATGAAGTCGCGATAACTGCTCTTTTGGAAGGGAAGACCTGCATCCATGAAAAATAGATGGCGGCACTGACGCGCGTAAGCCTCTTCCAATGTGTACCAAACGGTCATCAAGTCCGGATGCTGATAGGGATAGGACTTGCGCTTTGAGGCCACATACCATAGATAGGCATTTCCCTCGGAATAGACGGTAACACTGACGCCAATGAGTTTCTCCTTAAAGGTTGTGACAAGGATCTGGCTGTCCTCATGCTCATTCAGCAAACTAAACAACTTCTCAGGCGGAAGAAAATGATGTAGTTTCATCAGGTTGAAGTTTCGGAGTAAACGATAGGCTTCCTGAAGTTCTTCTTCACTTTGAACACGCCGCATGCCCACACCTCTTTTGCGGAGATATTCAATTTCCTCGAGTTGACTTTCTGAAAGGCGTTCCTGAGGAGACATGCTGTGGAGCGAATTGTGGACTTCCTGCCAACTGACGGGAAAATAGCCACACTCTCGAAAACTGGCATAGCCAAACATTTTCTTCTTCATGTTGCTGAACTCCGCATAGAGACACAATCGGCGATGGAAACGCTGTGTAAGTGCCTGAAGCATCATAGAGAACACCTCGTCCTTGTCGATGCCGTCGACAAATTCGCCTTCGCCATAAACACGAGCCTGAGCAAAAAGATAGGGAGGGAGCCATGAAGTGCGCCGGCGAATAGTTGCGAGCATATGGGCCACAACCTCCTCATCATCATTGAAAACGACTGCCATCAGGGGAGAATGTCTCGGCGTAGCCTCAATGATGTGGAATAACTCCACGCTATGGAAAAAACTCTTGCAAGCCATTGGCGGGAGGTCTTCGCTCTTCGAAATGACGCTTACATGAAATTTCACAATGCAAATTTACTAAAAAAGATTGAAGATTGAATATTTTTTTGTATTTTTGCAGAAATTATCTGTAACATGAAGGATTTTAAGCAACTGATAGCACAAAGAAGAAGTCATCGGAAGTTTACGGAAGAGCCAATCGCTGCCGACGATGTGAAATTGCTCATGCGCGCTGCATTGATGTCGCCTACATCGAAGAATCAGCGGTCGTGGCAGTTTATCGTTGTCGATGACAAATTGCTCATAGAGAAACTCTCTGATGCGAAGGAATTTGGCTCTCAGTTTCTGAAGAATGCTCCTCTGGGAATTGTGGTACTCGGTGATTCTGAAACTAACGATTGCTGGGTGGAAGATGGTTCTATTGCGGCATTTTCGATGCAATTACAAGCGGAAGACATTGGTCTTTGCTCGTGCTGGATTCAGATTCGTGATCGTTTCTTGAGCGACGGAACGAATGCAGAAGATGTCGTGAAGGGAATTCTGGATATTCCTGAGCGTCTGCGTGTATTGTGCATTGTTGCTTTCGGTCATCCCACGGAGCAGCGCAATCTGCAGAATGAGGAGAAATTGAAGTGGGAACAGGTTTCCATTGATCGCTACGGCGAATAAAGAAAGAATACTATTATGATCAACTACGATTTGAAAAAAATAAAGGCAATCATCTTTGATATTGATGGCGTTCTGTCGGCTCAGACTGTGCTGATGGACCAGAACGGCGAGCCGCTCCGCTCGGTGAATATCAGAGACGGATATGCTATTCAACTGGCCCAGAAAATGGGCCTTCGAATCGTAATACTGACTGGTGGACGAACAGAATCAATTCGATTGAGATATCAGTACCTGGGTGTTGAGGATATTTTCCTGAGTTGCGCTGTAAAAGTGAAGACTTACGATGATTTCAAGGCTAAATATGGCCTGAAAGATGACGAAATCGCTTACATGGGAGACGATATACCAGATATTGAGATCATGAATAGGGTAGGGTGTCCTTGCTGTCCTGCGGATGCTTGTCCCGAAGTGAAGGCTGTGAGTGTGTATATCAGCGATAAGATTGGTGGTCACGGATGTGGACGTGATATCATTGAACAAGTGATGCGTGCTCAGAGCAAATGGATGTCGGACGAGAAGGCATTTGGTTGGTAATAGGCATTTTAAGAGAATCTGATAGAAAATGAAACTAATACTTTCCAGCAACTCACCACGACGCAGAGAACTGCTTGCAGGGCTTGATATTCCGTTTGAAGTGCGTGTTCTAAAGGGAATTGACGAGAGTTATCCAGACTCTTTGCCACCTGAAGAGACTGCTGTCTTCATTGCTCGGGAAAAAAGTGAGGCCTATGAGGTGGCTGAAGATGAAGTGCTCATAACTGCCGACACAATTGTCGTAGTCGACAACAATATATTGGGAAAGCCCGCAAATGCTGATGAAGCCAAAGAAATGCTAAGAATGCTGAGTGGGAAATCACATCACGTGATAACAGGTGTGTGTTTGAAGGGTTATGATAAACAGAGTTGCTTCTCGGTTATTTCTGAGGTGACTTTCAAAGAACTATCAGACAGTGAGATTGATTACTACGTCACTCACTACAAACCCTTTGATAAAGCAGGCGCCTACGGCATTCAGGAATGGATTGGTTATATAGGTGTCACTTCGCTTTCTGGTAGTTACTTCAACGTCATGGGATTTCCGGTACAGCGAATTTACGAAGAACTTAAGAATACTTTTCATTTCACTATAGAATAATTATTAACTAAAAATATTAAGTAAATGACAACAACAATTATCGTAATCGTATTGCTGATTTGCGTTTCTCTTTGTGGATGGGCAATTGCAGAGTTGAAAGCAGATCATTGTGTCTACAAAAATTCTGAGGAAGAGGATGCTGTTGAGGAGAAAGCAGCAGACGCCATTAAGAAGAATGGTTTCCACGAACTTGGCATTAAAGATGTAATCGCAACAATCAGCACGAAAGGATTTCAGGCTTAATACGAAATTTTAAGTATCAATAGTATTAGGTTCTTATCAGGCTTAATACGAAATTTTAAGTATCAATCGTATTATGCTCTTATAAACGCTTCCTTTTTCATTTTACGGATGATAGGGAGGCGTTTATTTTGTTTCTAATTATTTTATTTATCATAATGCCGATTATAGAAATTAATTGTCATTAAAAGAATAATGGACGAAATCAAGGAATTGCGACAAGTCTTTCAATATTCTTATTTATCAATAATCCTGTTATATTACGCCTTTAAGTCGATTAAAAAAACATTGTACTTATTAGAATAATCAATTGTTTTCAAGTTTTGAAGTTATTTGTAAGATCAATAACGAACCTCATTGTTTATAACGATTCTTTTTCTTGTTTTTCAATGAAATGCTGGATTTTACCAAACAACAATAAATAATTTAAATACAAAGATAACTATTTAAAGGGATTTCCAAAGATTTTACCACTCATTTTGACCAATAAGCCCGGATTTCCAAAGATTTTACCACTCAAAATGACCATTAGGGTATTTTGAATATATTTTTCCCACCCATTTTGACTAATTGACCCTCATTTAAGACTATCTTTGATAATGCCTTGAATATAAAAGGAAACAAGAACAAGTAGAAAGATCAGGTAAAAGAAAAAAACTCGGCAATCTCTAAGGGACTGCCGAGCTGTGATTTGTAGTCGGTAAGGGAATCGAACCCTTATGCCAAGATTGAGAATCTTGTATCCTAACCGTTAGATGAACCGACCATTCTTTGCATCAGAATGTTTTAGATTCCTTGCGGAAGCTGGGGGATTCGAACCCCCGGTACGGTAACCCGCACGGCAGTTTAGCAAACTGCTGGTTTCAGCCACTCACCCAAACTTCCTTTCCACGGGGACGAACTTTGTTCTTTAGAGAACTGTTCTACCGGTTGGTTCTGAATTTACCAGAGCATTGTTCTGAAATGCGAGTGCAAAGGTAAAACATATTTTTTAAACTACCAAATATTTTCTTATCTTTTTTGCGAAATTTTTATTTTTCGTTTCTTTTTAATGCATATTCTCATCTACAAACGACAACGGCATCAAGTCTTTCACACTGTTAATGCAATAAACCCCACTCGTTCCATAAAGTAAGATCTTGACAGGCGACTTATATCGGTCCTCAATCTCAAGAATAACCTGGCGGCATGAACCACAAGGAGAAACAGGAAGCGGCATAAGTCCATTCACATTTTTTGCAGCGATGGCCAACGTCGTGATTGCAAATTCAGGATGATGTGATTGTGCAGCAAAGATAGCCGAACGCTCTGCACAAAGACCTGAAGGGAATGCTGCATTTTCCTGATTAGCACCTATAACAATTGAACCATCGGCGAGTCTGAGAGCAGCACCAACATTAAAATTGCTATAGCGGGCATAGGAATTGGCAGTTGCACCAATGGCAGCCTTCACAAGTTCCTGATCTTCCACCGATAGTTCTTCCATCTGGCAGAACTGCATGTTGATTTCGATTTTGATATTTTCCATGTTATTTATTCTTTATAATATTCGAATGCTCCGATATCAGGCTTTTCGTCTCGCAGTCGCCCTACCCTATCATATTGCGGAATCGTCTTGGAATCCCCATAGCCAATGGCAGGACTGATGCTATCGAGTCTGAAATCGTAACGTAGGTTTTCGGTATCAATATTTATGAAGTGCTTCTTTCCATTGACAACTGTCGTATCTGCACCTTCAAAACTTACATTCTTGAAAAGATAGACCGTATCTACATTTTCAATCGTTGTTGTGTCACGAATAATGCAATGTGAGAAGGCATAGTTGAATATAGCCGCAGAATCTCCCTGCTCACCAATCATTTCAATATCAGAATATCCGGTGACAAGTGAGTTCAGACAATGGAACAATTGTAGATCATGATTGGTTGAGAAGAATCGTAATGCTACACCACGATTAATATCAAATGGATAGAACTGAGCAAGTGTACATCCATTGACTTGCGCCCAGCCACCATCTACACACAAGCAATCGTTTAACGTATTGGTAATCTGAGAGTTAATGAGAGTTATTCGACTATTAGTCGAACGAACTCCATACCCCTGACAGTTGTGAACAGTTGATGCAAACAGAATTAATTTATCACGATTCACATTGGCAGAATCTATCACAATTCCATCGAATGTACTATGAATATCCGTATACTGCAGCACATTATCATAGGACGAAGAATAGAAATGAATGCCGCGCCACTGACCACTTACATTATCATAGGGCAAGTAGTCGAACATGTGATCAATTCGGTCGCCACGTAAGACAACTTCATTCTCAGGATCACCATCGGAAATCAAACGTCCATAGACATCAATTCCTGCATCCGCATGAAAATAGAGAGTAGTACCTGCAGGAATGCGCAAAGTTGCAGCACTGTCAACTGTAATCCCACCATATATAATAATAGGTGTATCTCCAGCCGTCAACGTTGAATCTGTGGAAATATGAACATCGCGCAATTGAACTGCATCCCAGGAAAACGCATTGAGATTGACTCGTTGCTGAACGCCACTTTCCAATGTAAACACGAGATTGTCTTCCACCTTCTGGGGAGAAGTCGAATGATTGTAAGGAGAAGTCAATTCAACAAAGACCCTGATACTGTCTTTGTCACGCAATTCAACATTGCTGGTGTGATAACCCTGTGAGGCCCCGAGATAGGTACCGTCAACATTTACCCGATAGCCTGTCTGATTGCCTTTTTCCAAACGAATATCAGACATACGAATCCCTTCTCCCGAACGATTATAGACCCAAAATGAATTTGTAACCGTTGGAACTGCACTAAAAACCGTATCAAACTTGACGGTATCAATAGAAAACGTCAAGTGCCGATCAGTTGAAAGCGTGAACGATTCATCATCGCTGCAAGACACCAACAAACTGAATGCTAAGCCTAGAAACAGAAGTAATCTCGTATATTTCATCAATTGTATAACGCAAAAATATGCTGTTTATTGCATCTACGGTCTAATGCCACAGTTCAACGACACTAATGTCACAGTTTAATAGCCATAATGACGAAAACTCAACATATCGGAATCATACTTCACCTGATGGTAACATCAGTTGCTTAATGTCATGAAATCCAATTTCGCTGAAGTCACCAATAACTACGTCTGCAATGGAAGCAACCGTTTCTTTCGGAAGAGTTGTGGCCAGTCCGACTACTTTCATCCCAGCAGCCTTCACTGACTTAAGTCCGTTCAGACTATCCTCAAATCCCACACACGAAGCAGGGTCAACCCCTACCCTTTCGGCTCCAACTAAGTAGCATTGCGGATGGGGTTTACTTTCTGTAAAATCTTCAGAAGTCAGAATCGCGTCGAAGAGGTTCTTTACCTCAGGATGAGCCCTGTAGACATTCTCCATCTTGGGAATGTTGCTACTTGTCACAATGGCAGTACGAACACCCTCTCTTCTCAGTGATTCAATGAACTCCACTACCCCCGGAATATAGTCGAACGACATCTGACGCTCAAACTCATTGAGACGTTCCGTCATCAATGGCTGCTGGTCCTTGAGATCAGCGAAGACAGTGTTGTAGATCTGTACGAGCGTCTGTCCTTTGATGACATTCTCCAAGCCCGGTCTATCTGGGAAATACAACCGACACTGACCTCCCCAGAACTTTGTGTATTGGGGCTCTGTGTCGAAGATGACGCCATCGAGGTCGAAAAGTGCTGCCTTAATCATGAGTTGAAGAGTTTTCAGATTGATCTTTCAGTGTCTCGTCAAGAATCTCAAGTCCTTTCGACGTACAGAACCCTCTCATGAACAGGAACAAGATATTCCGGAACAAATAAGGAAGTTTGTACTCCTTATAAAGATTTCGTTCCAACGCATTCTGCATCATAGAGTCACCAAGCCTCACCATCAGCGTGTAGTCAACATCTGGGCGGAAATAGCCTTCATCAATACCTTTCTGGAAAAACTCGATAGCCGAATCTTGAGCCTTAACATGCTTACTGTTCAGATACTCCAGAACACGCGGATAACGACCAATATCACTCAGAAACACAGGCGGAATGACAGAAAGTTCCTCCATACGCTTACGATAGACTTCTATGAGAATATCCATCGTTGAACGTTGTCCTGACTCCAGAAAAGAATGCAGATATGCCTCTCCTGCAGCATGACTTTGTTCAATTCCTTCGAGCAACATGTCTTCCTTATTTGGAAAAATCTCATACAGCGTACGTTTGGAAATGCCTAATGATGCAGCAATATCGTCCATTTTCACACGACGAATTCCATGCTGACAGAACAAGTTCATTGCCGTAATCAGAATTTTCCCCTTTAGTTCCTTTCTATATTCTGTTGGTTTTGTCGATTTTTGCATTTGATTCTATTTAAATCAGAAGACTCTCACTTTATCAGGTCGAAAAGAAATTAAGAAACAACGAGTTTCTTTGAGCAAAACTAAATGCTCAGTTCGTCGAGAACCTTGAACAATTTCTTATCGAAAGGCTTATCCTGACGAATGGCCTCACTAAGCGGCACATAAACCACCTCATTGTTTCTGACGCCAATCATCACATTGCGCTGTCCCTGCAAGATGGCCTCAATAGCGCCCACACCCGTTCGACTTGCCAAGATTCTGTCGTGAGCAGTCGGAGTTCCACCACGCTGCAAATGACCAAGAATAGAAACACGCACATCGAACTGCGGGAACTCATTTCTTACACGATCAGCATAATGGAGAGCACCACATTTAGGACTTTCCGACACAATCACGATACACGACTTCTTCGACTTGCGAATGCCTCGCTCCATGAACTGTGCCAACTGGTCGACTCGCGACATATCTTCAGGAATGATGGCAGCCTCAGCACCACAGGCAATTGCTGAGTTCTGAGCCAGGAATCCTGCATCGCGGCCCATAACCTCAACGAAGAAGATTCGCTCGTGGCTCTGCGCTGTATCACGAATTCGGTCGACACATTCCATAATGGTATTCATCGTTGTATCGTATCCAATCGTAGAGTCTGTTCCATAAAGGTCGTTGTCGATAGTTCCAGGCAAGCCAATACAGCAGATATCATATTCGCGAGCCAGTTCCATTGCACCTGTCAGCGAACCATTACCGCCAATCACAATCAGAGCCTGAATATCATGCTTCTGCAACTGCTCCCAAGCCTTTGCCTTTCCTTCAGGAGTCATGAACTCCTTCGAGCGAGCGGTCTTCAAAATCGTACCGCCCTGAGTGATGATTCCACTCACGTTTTCCGTAGTGAACTCAGTGATTTCGCCGTTCATCAGACCTTCGTAGCCGCGATAAATACCCTTCACGTGAAAACCATTATAGATACCTGCTCGCGTCACCGCACGTATTGCTGCATTCATTCCGGGTGCATCACCACCTGATGTCAGCACACCGATTGTCTTTACCTTTGCCATATTGTTAATTGTTTGATTGTTAATAGATTCCTTATTAAATATTCTCTATGCTGGAAAATCCATATATTTCCTGAGTCTTTTCACGTAATAGAGCCAGAGAATGGAATAGCGTTTTCGCTCTTGCTTCCAGTCGACAACCCTGCTTTGTTGAATCTGCTGACGATCAGCAGCAAAGTCCGACTTCCATTTCTTGAAAGCCCTGCGAGCACGATAAATCGCCTTGAAATCTCCATAGTTGAAGTTCAATATGAGTGTCTGCCAAGCGGCCAGATAGTCCAGGAACCATCGCCAGCGCATCACATGATTCATTTCCTCATCGGGCAGACATTTATAGAGCATCGTCAGATTGTTTCTGAAATTCAGGAAGGTTTTTCTGGAATTGCCCTTTGGCAACGTACCTCCACCAAGATGATAGATGACGCTACTCGGCTGACAAACTATCTGCCGACCCAAGATTCGAAGTCGCCAGCAGAAATCAATCTCCTCGTTGTGAGCGAAATAGCGACTGTCGAGTCCTCCGACGGCCCAATAATCCTTGCTTCTGATCAGTAGGCAAGCACCTGTTGCCCAATGAATCTGATAAACGTCATCATACTGACCCTCGTCTTCCTCCACCATATCGAAAACACGACCTCTGCAGAACGGATAGCCGTATTTGTCGATGAAACCGCCCGATGCTCCTGCATATTCAAATTTGCCCTTCGCTACATACGAAAGGATTTTGGGCTGACAGGCGGCCACTTCCTCGTGAGCATCCATATAGTCAACAAGTGGCTCAAGCCAATGCGGAGTCACTTCCACATCGCTGTTGAGCAACACGAAATAGTCGGCCTCTACTTGCTTCAGAGCCCTGTTGTAGCCATCAGCGAAACCATAGTTCTCTTCGAGTCTGATGATTCTCACATCAGGGTAGTTCTCCTCAAGAAACGCCAGAGAGTCATCACTGGAAGCATTGTCAGCAACGATTACCGAAGCATCGCCGCTTGTATGTTCCATGACTGACGGAAGGTATTGTTCCATCATCTTCCTCCCGTTCCAGTTCAGTATGACTACTGCTGTTTTCATATCATATTCCTTTCTGTCAATTCACACTTCAATGCGGTCTTGTCGTGATTGAATTCACCAAGTCGGACCTTCATCAGTTGATTATCATATTCCTCACGAGCCAAGTTTGCAGGAAGTTCCACACGAATGTAGTTTCTTGTGAATCCATGCATTGCTCTTCCTCGTGGCGCTTTCTCAAACAACACTTCAGCCTCTTGGCCCTGATGTTTTGCATAGAATGCCTCCGTCTTCTCATCCGAAAGTTTCAGAAGTCGGTGAGAACGTTCCTTCTTCTCCTTATCCGAAACGATATGGGGAATCTTGAGTGCAGCCGTCCCTGGACGCTCCGAATAGGGAAAGACGTGAAGTTGGGTGACGTCAAGCAAATTGAGAAACTGATAGCATTCCTCAAAACACTCCTCAGTCTCGCCACGTGTTCCCACCATCACATCAACTCCAATGAACGCATCAGGCATTTGCTCCTTGATGAACTTAATCTTATGGGCAAAGAGGGCTGTGTCGTAACGGCGATGCATCAACTTGAGAACCTCATCAGAACCACTCTGCAGCGGAATATGGAAATGAGGCATGAATGCACGACTGTGAGCACAGAAGTCTATGAGTTCGTCGGTGAGCAGATTGGGTTCCAGACTGCTGATGCGATATCGGCTGATGCCTTCCACCTTGTCAAGTGCCTTCACCAGATCCAGGAACGACTCGCCTGTGGTCTTTCCGAAATCTCCGATGTTCACACCCGTCAGCACGATTTCCTTACCTCCGTTACGGGCTGTTTCCTCCGCCTGTGCTACGAGCGACTCGATGGTCGGGTTTCGGGAGAAACCTCGTGCAAAGGGAATCGTGCAGTAAGTGCAGAAATAGTCGCATCCGTCCTGAACCTTTAGGAAGTAACGAGTGCGATTGCCTCGCGAACATGACGGAGCGAAAGTCTTGATGTCGCGCGTCTTTTCCACAGCATGATATTCGTGGAGCGACTCCCCACTCTGCTGTTTTCTGGTCCAGGCATCAGAGAGAAACTGCACTAGGCTCGCCTTTTCATTGGCACCAAGCACAAGATCTACTCCATCTATCTTGCTGATTGCATCTGGTTCCAACTGAGCATAGCAGCCCGTCACCACCACAAACGCATTCGGATGATTGCGGACCAGACGATGTATCGTTTGCCGGCATTTATGGTCGGCCACTTCAGTCACAGTACAGGTATTGATCAGGCAAATGTCAGCCTGCTCACCTTTCGAACAAGTACGGACGCCAAGTTGCTGAAGCATCTGGGCAAATGTAGACGTTTCGGAGAAGTTCAACTTACAGCCTAACGTGAAATAGGCTGCAGACTTTCCTTGAAAAGCAGATGTATCTATCATTCTATCGCGTACCTTATATAATATATATAGTCATCTAACTTGCAAAGATACAAAAAAGATTGTAGACATGAATCTAAAACTGATATTTTTTCATCAAAAAAATCACTTTTTTCAAGCCTTCTTAAAAGACCTCAGATTTTTAACTATTTTTTACAGTTTGTAAGTTATTGATTTTCAATAGGTTACAAAAAAGTTACAAAATCGATGAAAAAAAACTCTAAAAAAAAGAACAACGTATCAAAAAAATGCTTACCTTTGCATCGTTTTAATAAACAAATGATTGTTTTACAGATTTAAAAGCAAAGAAAATGAAGAAATTAGTTTTTATGTTCGTAGCTATGGTAGCTATCTCGTTCGCATCTTGTGGTAACGCTCAGAAGCCCGCCGAGGTAACAGAAGACACTGCAGCCGTTGATACAACTGTTGTTGACACTGCAGCCGTTGACACCGCAGCCGCTGACACAGCTGTTGCTGAGTAATCAAAGCTCGAATTGAAAAATGAGAGATTGCCGCTGGGTCTCAGACCTGGCGGCTTTTTTGTGCCCTATCGGCACGTATGTCCCTGAATTTCTGCTAAGTAAATATCTAACCAGATTTCATGTCAGAAACCACTATATAAGCATTGCCCCATTTCGAACGGAGCAATGCTTTTTCTTTTCAAGAACACACTCTTCTAACTGCTAAACCATTTCGAACTATCAATAAGAATCAATCTCTTTCGTAGAGCGATTTCCCCACTCTCTCGTCGAGACCATTCTTTTTTATAAACATAGGAAATCGTCTCTAAGAACCAAAGCAATCCTCCCGATTATAGTGAGAAATGCCCTTGATTATAGAAAGCAATCTTCTTGATTATAGAGAGCTATCCCCTTGACCATAGAAAGCAATGCTTTCGACCATGCAGAGATGCCCTTTTGACTATAGAAAGGATACCTTTATAGGGGTATAAAGATGGTCTTTATATAGGTATAAAGGTATGCTCTCTAAGGTCAAAAGGTATGCTTTATATAAACGGTCAAACATGAAAGCGCATAAGAGCAAGTTTATTTGTCTATTTAAAGCAAAAATCGCGGAAGAAATGTTCCGCGATTTATACTCATTGCCAACGAAAATATGGCTCTCAGCCATTATCGTCTTTAACTAAATCCATTAGAATGGCAGGTCGTCTGTGCTTTCACCTTCAGTGGGTACGGGAGGGAACGGACTTTCGGCAGCAGGTGCTGCAGGAGTGGGAGTTGGAGCAGGACCACCAAAAGCAGTTGCGGGCGGTACAACAGGAGCAGCGCCATACTGGGCGGGATCAACCTGACGAACGTCGAAGGCGCGAATATTATTGAACCAGCGGCCATTGTACTCATGAGCATCAATGTCGAACGACACCAAAACTTCCTGACCAACCTGAATATTGAAACGAGCGAGACGATCAGCACCGAAAACTTCAAACAGCATCTTCTTGGGAAATTGCTCGTGGGTCTCAATTACAAAACCTTTCACTTTCCATTCACCACGTGCCGAAGTACCTGAACGTTCTGCAGTCTCGGCAATGACTCTTCCTTGTAATTCCATATTTATTCTGTTCTTTTAAATGTTGTTTTTATTGAATTCGTTTGCGAAATTACTAAAAATGTTCTAAATTCCGAAACTTTTTCTGCAATTTTTTTGTTTTGCCCGATGCTTTTTTGTAATTTTGTGGGATAATAGCGAAATTATAATTACAAAACCAGTATACCCATGAGATTTACATTATCTAGCACTGCTTTGAGCAGTCGTCTCCAGACATTGGCAAGAGTTATCAACAGCAAAAACTCTCTGCCGATACTCGACAGTTTTCTGTTCGAGGTTAGAAATCAGCAATTGTTTATTACCGCTAGTGACAGCGAAAACGTAATGCGCTCTGTCATGCAACTCGACGAGGCTAATGGCGAGGGAAGTTTTGCTTTGCCTAACCGCACTTTGTTGGATGCAATGAAGGAATTACCCGAGCAACCGCTGACCTTCGAGGTAAATCCCGACAATCTTACCATTAAGATTATATATCAGAACGGTCTTTACAACTTCACGGCCCAGAATGCCGACGAATATCCTCGCACACAGCAGATTCCTGATGGTGCTACGGTGATTACGATTGAGTCGTCAGTACTTGCCGACAACATCTCTCGCTCACTCTTCGCTACGGCTCAGGATGAACTCCGTCCTGTGATGAACGGCATCTATTTCGACCTGACAGCCGAAAGCCTGAATGTTGTAGCCAGCGACGGTCATAAACTTGTTCGCAACAAGAACTTCAGCATCAAGAGCGAAGCACCCGCTGCATTCATTCTGCCGAAGAAACCCGCTACGTTGTTGAAGAACGTGCTGGGCAAAGATGGTGGCGACGTAGTAATCAAGTTTGACGACCGTTCGGCAGAGATCAGTTTCTCCGACGGTGTTCTTTCATGCCGCCTCATTGAGGGACGCTATCCGAACTACAACTCAGTGATTCCCCAGAACAATCCAAATCAACTGACCATTGATCGCCGTTCGCTGATTGGAGCCCTGAAGCGCGTACTTCCATTCGCCAGTGAGAGCAGTCAACTCATTCGCTTCCACCTCGAAGCAGGCAAACTCGAACTCTCTTCTGAGGATATCGACTTTGCTACAAGTGCTAAGGAGGTCGTCACTTGCGAATATACCGGTCAGTCAATGAACATAGGTTTCAAGGGCAGTTCTTTGTCTGAAATACTCAACAACCTTCAGAGTGAAGAGGTTTCAATCGAACTGGCTGATCCCAGCCGCGCAGGCATCATCGTTCCTACTACTCAGCCCGAGAACGAGGATGTGCTGATGCTGATTATGCCTATGCTGCTCAACGATTAAAACTTTTCTATGAAATTAAATCTTAAAAAGCCCCTCGTTGTCTTCGACCTGGAGACAACGGGGCTTGATCTTGTTAAAGACAGGGTCATTCAGATATCTTATATAAAGGTGTATCCTGATGGTCGAGAGGAGCGTGAGAACCTCTTTGTGAACCCCGAGAAGCCCATTCCTGCAGAGGTTGTTGCACTCACAGGCATCACCAATGAACAGGTGGCTCAGGCACCTACGTTCAAGGAACTTGCTCCCGGACTCAACGCAAAGTTCACGGGATGCGACTTTGCTGGTTACAACTCCAATCACTTTGATGTTCCTATGCTCGCAGAAGAATTTCTGAGAGCAGGCGTTGACTTCGATTTCTCCAAGTGCCGTCTGATTGATGCGCTTGCTATCTTCCACAGAATGGAACGCCGCAATCTGGCTGCCGCCTATAAGTTCTACTGCGGCCGTAAGATGGAGGATGACTTCGAAGCCCACCGCGCCGATCAGGACACCGAAGCCACCTATCGCGTTCTTATGGGTCAACTCGACCACTATGCCCCTGGTGTACAAGAAGAGGCCGACCGCGTTCTGAACAACGATATGGACGAACTGGCTTTGATCTCTAAGACAAACGACAATGTAGATTTTGCAGGACGAATTGTCTGGCACGAATTGACTGATAGCAACGGGAAACCTATTCTCGGTGATGACGGTAAGCCCAAGCGTCAGGAGTTCTTCAACTTCGGTAAGTACAAGGGACAGGCGGTTATAGACGTGTTGCATCGTGATCCCGGCTACTATAGTTGGATTATGACAAGCGACTTCACGGGAAATACGAAGCAAGTGCTGACCCGCATTCGTCTGAGAGATTTAGGTAAATAGGTTCTAAGATTATAAATGTAGACATATTTTCGAACGATGAAGAAATTGGCTTTACTCTTCTTGATGGTTTTCTTCACTTGCGCAAGTATCTCTGCTCAAGAGTTGCTGGCAAAGGTGAACATCAATCACAACCAGATTCAAGGCACGGAGACAAGTGTTTTCGAGAGTCTTCAGCAGACCCTCGAACAGTTCATCAATGACCGTCAGTGGACCAATCTGCAGTTTCAGAAGAATGAACGAATCGTCTGCAATTTCAATATCACCGTCACCAAATATGACAAGGACAATAACCAGTTCACCTGTAACGCAATGATTCAGGCGAACCGTCCTGTATACAATTCGGCTTATACAACTACTCTCTACAACAACCGAGATAACGACTTCAACTTTAACTTCAACCAATTCGACCAACTCGAATTCAATGAGGAAGTTATAGATAATCAGTTGACTGCACTGGTAGCCTACTACGCATTCCTGATCATCGGACTCGACCTCGACTCTTTTGCACCAATGGGCGGTGAAGATGTGCTGCAGCGTTGCATGAATCTTGTCAACAATGCACAGAATCTCGGATTCACAGGATGGAAGGCATTTGAGAACGACCGCAATAGATTTGCTCTCATCAACGACTATCTTGATGGAGCAATGCAGCCCTTCCGCCAATTACAGTACGACTACTATCGGCAAGGTCTCGATGAAATGGCGAACAATGCTGATCGTGGTCGCACAAACATTACGACTGCCATCGAACAGCAACTTAAGAAATGTCACGAAGACAAACCACTAAGTTTGCTCCCTCAGATCTGGACCGACTATAAGCGCGACGAACTTGCAAACATCTATAAAGGAAAGGGTACTTCGAAGGAGAAAGAGAGCGTCTACGACATTTTGTTTGGCATCAATGCAAGCCAGAGCAATGCGTGGGACAAAATCAAGGAATAGAAACTGGCTATGCTTAAGCATCTTTACATAAAGAATTTCACACTTATCGATGAACTGAACATTGAGTTCCGCCCAGGCTTTTCGGTTATCACGGGCGAAACAGGAGCAGGTAAGAGCATCATTCTTGGCGCTCTCGGGCTTCTGTTAGGCAATCGTGCTGACAACAAACTCATCCGAACTGGTGCTGAGCGTTGTACGATTGAGGCTCATTTCGACCTTTCGCGCTACGATTTCGAATCTTTCTTTACAGAAAACGAACTCGACTACGACGAGACTGATTGTATCGTCAGACGCGAGATCACTGCCAATGGCAAAAGTCGCGCATTCATCAACGATAGTCCTGTTTCACTTGCTCAGATGCGTGAACTCGGTGAACAACTTGTTGATGTTCATAGTCAGCATCAGAATCTTTTGCTTCGGAAAGAGAATTTCCAACTTAGCGTCATCGACATCATTGCCACCAACAATAAAGAACGTGAAGCATATTCGAAGTCATTCAGTGCTTATCAGCAAGCAAAGACCCAACTGAACGAACTCAGACAAAAACTTCAAGATAGCCGAGATAATGAGGAATTTCTTCGCTTCCAGCATAAGGAACTCGATGAAGCCCGTCTTACTACAGGTGAACAGGAGGAACTTGAACAACAAAGTGAAATTATGAGCCACGCTGAGGAAATCAAATCTACCCTCTATGAGGCTGATACGATTCTCTCAACCGATGAGAATGGAATCATCGGGCGACTGCGTTCTCTGAAGAGTAGTCTTTCGGATATTGTTGGTGTTCTTCCTGCTGCAGAAGAACTTCAAAACAGAATAGAAAGTTCCTATATTGAACTGAAAGACATTTCTGAGGAAATCAGCGATCAACTTGAGAAGGTTGATTTTGATCCGAAGCAACTTGAGGAAGTCAACGACCGCCTCGATACTATTTATACGCTACAACAGAAGTTCCATGTTTCTTCAATCGATGAACTGATTGAAATCAGAGACAATCTCTCTGCTCAACTCGCGCAGATTGACAATAGTGACGAGGAACTGGCCGAACAGGAGAAACTTGTTGAACAGTTGCAGAAACTGTGCGCTGATAATGCAACGAAGTTAACTTCTACAAGAACTAAAGCCGCTCAAGTGGTTGAGAAACAAATGAAGAAACGTCTTGTTCCTCTGGGCATTCCTAACGTGCGCTTTGAAGTACAACTTAGCGAAAAGCCTTTGTCTGCCGATGGAGCCGACAAGGTTTCGTTCCTCTTCAGTGCCAACACGAGCACCGCGCTTCTGCCCGTTAGCGAAGTAGCATCAGGTGGTGAGATTGCCCGCGTCATGCTTTCACTGAAGGCAATGATCAGTGGAGCAGTTAAACTTCCAACAATCATCTTCGACGAGATTGATACAGGTGTAAGCGGACGTGTTGCCGAACAAATGGCAGCGATTATGAAGGAAATGGGAGAAGCCGAACGTCAGGTTATCAGCATCACTCACCTACCCCAGATTGCAGCAATGGGCACCACTCATTACAAAGTAATGAAACAGGAACTCAGTGCCGGAACCCAAACTCGAATGACTCTGCTATCGCCCGAAGAACGCGTTCAGGAAATTGCCCAGATGCTTAGTGGCAGCAACATCAGTGCTGCAGCCATCGACAATGCAAAGGCATTACTAAATATCAATTAGAATAAAGGTTATAAAGAAATAATGAAGAAAATCATACTTCTTGCCATTGTGGCAACTATTACAACAATTGCTAGCGCTCAGCCTTCTGCCGTTCAGAAAGTTGGTCGCTCTGTTTTTTCTCTCACTACCTTTCGTGCAGATGGCTCTCTTTTAGCCTCTACTCATGGCCTCTATGTCGGAACAAATGGCGAGGCTGTGAGTTCGTGGAAGCCCTTTGTGGGTGCAGCACGCGCTACTGTTGTTGATGCAGAAGGACAAGAGCATGAAGTTGAGGCTATTTATGGTGCCAACGAACTTTACGACGTATGCCGATTCCGTGTAGAAGGAACTTCACAGGCTGCACCTCTTGCTAAATCAAATGCAACAAGTGGTCAGAAAACATGGCTCTTGGGCTACTCTGTGAAGAAATCTCCTGCGAAACAATATGCAGTAGAAAGCGTTGAGACTTTTGGCGACAAAGGCTACGGCTACTACATCTTCAAGGGTAAGGCTGCAGAAAATATGGCCGACTGCCCATTTGTCAATCAGAACGGAGAAGTCATCGGACTCTGCGAACTGCCTAAGTCAGAAGAAGTTCATGCTACCGATGTTCGATTCATCAATAGTTTCACTACCAATGGACTTAGCATCAATGATAACCTGCTGACCCAGACTTCTATCCGTGTGGCGATGCCCTTAGATCTGAACGATGCCCGCCTCACGCTCATGATGGCTGGTGAGAAGCACGACTCTGCCGCTTATGTTGGCTATATTCGCGACTTTATTCGCCAGTTCCCTCAGGAAATTGATGGTTATTCTTCTCGTGGTCAACTCCAACTCTATGCTCATGATTTGGCAGGAGCCGATGCAACTATGCAGGAAGCAATTGCCAACGTTGCTCATAAAGATGAGGCCCACTCGGCTTTCGCTTCTCTCATGATGCAGCAGCAGTTCTATCTGCCCGACTCTACTTTCACTGCTTGGAGTCTCCAACGTGCTCTCGATGAGGCTAATACAGCAAACAGTATTAATCCTCAACCTATTTACCAGCATCAGCAGGCACAACTCATCTATGCATTAGGTGACTATCAGAAAGCCTATGACCAGTTCATTGCTCTGACTAAATCGCCTATCCGTAACGGTGAACTTTTCTATGAAGCAGCCCAGTGCCGCACTCATCTTGGAGGTACAACTGATGAAGTGATTGAGTTACTCGACAGTGCTATTGCCGTAAATCCTGATAACAATATTAGTGCACCTTACTATCTCGCTCGCGGTCGTATGCTTGATCAGGCGACTCAATATCGTAAGGCCATTCAGGACTACAACAAATATGATACATTAATGCTTGGACGCGGCTCACATGAGTTCTATTACATCAAATTCAAGGCCGAAGTGCAGGTACGTCAGTATCAGCAAGCCCTCAACGATATTGCTCATGCAATTATACTGAATCGTCAGGAACCGACCTACTATGCTGAGATGGGTTCCCTCCAATTGCGTGTTCGCCAGTTCGAAGATGCCATTAAGACATCCGATATGTGTATTCAACTCGACTCCGAATATTCCGACCCTTATATTATAAAAGGTGTAGCACACGGTGAACTTGGTCAACGTGCAGAAGCACTGCAAGCCTTTGAGAAAGCGAAGGAATTAGGGGATGATAGAGCGGATGGAATGATAGAAAAATACAAAAAGTGACGAAAAATTTCCATAACTCCAATCTTTTTCGTAACTTTGCAGCCGCTTAGCAAAAAATAAGTGTTGGGTCCGTAGCTCAGTTGGATAGAGCAACAGCCTTCTAAGCTGTGGGTCTTGGGTTCGAATCCCAACGGAATCACAGAAAAAGAGAGTCTTTTTAGGGCTCTCTTTTTTCATTTCTCCAACCAAAGCGCAATGTGTCTTGAGTTCGAATACAAATGGAATCAAAGGAAGAGATAGTCTCCAAGGACACTCTTTATCGTTATCTTAATCAAACCAAACACATAAGTTTCTCCACCTTATATGATGTGAATCAAGAAGTTAGCAATTAAAAACGAAAATCGATATCAATGAACTTATATATCGAATAATCTTTGTAATTTTGCAGCGAAATTATCAGGATAATATTTTATGGCATTATTAACATTCAAAAATCTTAAAGGTGATATCTTCGGTGGTATCACCGCAGGTATTGTCGCACTTCCCTTGGCACTTGCCTTCGGTATTCAGGCCTTTGGTGGCATCAATGACCCTCAGGCTTCTTCGATGGGCGCACTTGCTGGTCTCGTAGGCGCAACAATGCTTGGTTTCTTCGCATCGCTCTTTGGCGGTACTCACTCACAGATTTCGGGTCCAACTGGCCCTATGACGGTTATCACTGCATCTCTTATCTCAGGTGCATGGGTATCGAGTCAGGGAAATTTCACAGCAGTACTCATTGCGATGTCGCTGGCAGGTATATTCTGTGGATTGTTCCAGATTCTTTTTGGCATTATCCGAATCGGTAAATACGTTCGCTATATCCCCTACCCTGTGCTCTCTGGTTTCATGTCGGGTATTGGCGTTATCATTATTCTGCAACAAATCTATCCGCTTCTCGGACTGAAGAGCCCTGTGCTCGTTGTTGACATGATTGGCGAATTCGTTGAACGCGCACAAGCAGGTATCTCGTTAATAGCCCTGCTACTTGGCCTCGGTACAGTACTGATCATCCAACTCTTCCCGAAGGTAACAAAGAAGATTCCTGCTACACTTGTAGCATTAATCGTGATGACTATAATTTCGCTCTTTACAGGAATTGACTCATTACTGACTATCGGCGATATTCCTGCCGGACTTCCCATGCCCTTCTTTACGAAGATTGATATGACGGGGCTCGAATGGTGGCCACTCATCGAGGCCGCAATCATTCCTGGTCTCACCCTTGCAGGTCTCGGCAGTATCGATACTTTACTTACTTCTGTAGTTGCCGACAACATCACTAAGACCAAACATCAATCCAACAAGGAGTTGATTGGTCAAGGAATTGGTAACGCCATTGCTGGCCTCTTTGCCGGAATCTCTGGAGCAGGTGCCACAATGCGTACAGTAGTCAATGTAAAGTCAGGTGGTCGCACTCAGTTATCGGGTATGATACATGCGCTCTTCCTGTTGGCCATTCTTCTTGGCTTGGGATCATTAGTTAAATACGTTCCCCTTTCTGTTCTTGCCGGTATTCTTATCACTGTTGGTTGGGGTATTATTGACTTCCGTGGATTCCGCGATCTGAAGAAAATTCCAAAGGCAGATGCGTTTGTGCTGATAGTAGTCTTCCTGACAACCGTCTTTGTCGACTTGCTCACGGCCGTAGGAATCGGTATGGTGATTGCATGCGTACTCTTCATGAAGCGTATGGGCGACCTTGCAGAGGGTAGTTATGTGACTATGGACGCTGCTCATGAGGAAAGTCCGTGGTCTGACGAAGGAGGCATTCCTGAAGCAGTAAAACATCAGATTTGCATTCAGCGATTCCACAGCCCAATTTTCTTCGGTTCTGTAACGGGTTTCAATCGCATCATGCAACAAGTTCCAGAAGATGCAAAAGTGGTTATTCTGCGCATGAAACACGTAAAGTTTATGGATCAGAGCGGCGTATATGCAATGGAGACTGCTATTAAAGAACTTCAATCGCGTGGAATTCTTGTGCTGATGACAATCATTCGTCCTCAGCCGCAATATCTGCTCGAAAAGATGAAAGTAATTCCGTTGCTCGTTCCTGCAGAACACACTTTCAAGACATTCGAAGATTGTACTGAATTCCTGAAGCAACTCAATCTGAAATAGAGTTATATCGTTTTCTCTGACATCTGATAGTATTAGCGAAACATTGTGAGACTTTATAAATTCGGAGGTAGTTTAGCCAATCATCGGCTTAACTACCTCCGTTTCAATTAACTCGTCAAAAATACCCTGAAAACATTTTGCTTCAAAAAAACAGAAAAAAATCTCTGCATCTAAGAATTATTTCTTATATTTGCATATCAATCTAAACAAACCTATCAATTATACTAAACCTATGACTACAATCAAAAAATATTCGGTTCATGCTAAGATGCTACTTGCAATCTTAACAACAATAGCAATTGCCAGTTGCGGGTCAAAGAAGATTCTCATGGAGAGTAAACTGACTGAACCTCTTGAAACATCAGCATGGGGAAATTCTCAATGGATTTCTGTAGCAGATGCCCCAGTGGTAACTGGTAGCATCAATGATATTGAGAATGGTCGTGCAGCAGATGGTGCTAACTGGTTTGTCTCCATGCAGAAGAACGACAAACGTGTGGTTAGTGCGAAATGGATGACAGCCGGTCTTGGTGTCTATGAACTATATGTAAATGGCCAGTTGGTGGGTGATGAAGTACTGAAGCCTGGTTTCACCCATAACGAGAAAACTAAGCGAACGTTCACTTACAACGTCACTCCCCTCATGAAGACAAAAACAGGTGAGGAGAATCAGTTCGCAGTACAGGTGACCCCAGGTTGGTGGGGCGATAAGATTGTAACTCCTGGCGGCCATGAAGGAATGATTGGAAAGAAGTGTGCATTTCGCGGCGTATTAGAACTGACATTCGCCGATGGTACGAAGCAACGCTACGGAACCAATGAACAGACATGGAAGGCTGGAATTGCTGGCCCCGTGAAACATGCAGCCATTTTCGACGGAGAAGAATACGACGCACGTGAACCTCTTGGTTATGAACAATTGGAACGTTTGTCGAAGCCAGAAGTTAACACCGAGTATAAAGGAGAACTGTTGCCCAATAATGGTGCAGAGATTTATTTTCGCAACGATCTGGAACTGAAGCCCATTCAGGCTTATATCTGGAAAGATGTTGAGGGAGCCAAAGAGGACGAATACGGAAAAGTGAAGATTGAACGTAATTATGCTAGAGGTGAATCCATCATACTCCACAAGGGAGAAACTCTCGTTGTCGATTTTGGACAAAACTGTGCAGCCGTTCCCTCTTTTGTGTTCAAAGCAGCAAGAGGCACAGTGTTGACATGTCTTCCCGCAGAGTTACTCAACGACGGTAATGGTGCCAAGAGTCGCGGTATGGACGGTCCTGAGGGAAGTTGTCATCGCGACAATCTTCGTTCAGCCACTATCGCGATGCGCATGGTTTATACTTTTGCTGGTAAGGACGGATTTGAACAATATCAGCCCCGTTACACCTTCTTCGGATACCGTTATGTTTCTATTACAGCATCCGACGATGTAGAAATTAGCGCTATCAGTTCGATTCCCGTTTCATCAATTTCTCAAAAGATGGAAATTGGTAAGTTGACTACAGGCAATAAACTCGTCAACCAACTCATCTCGAACACGCTTTGGGGACAACGCTCAAATTATCTCAGCATTCCCACTGACTGTCCTCAGCGTAACGAGCGTCTCGGTTGGATGGCTGATACTCAGGTATTTGCGGAGACTGGAACCTACTTCGCCAACACATTGAGATTCTTCCACAAATGGATGCGTGATGTTCGCGACTCCCAAAGTAAGACAGGTGGCTATCCAGGCGTTGCTCCATTCGGACAATATGGAAACGACCACATGCGGCTGGGATGGGCTGATGCAGGTATCATCGTTCCTTGGACTATTTGGAAACAGTTTGGCGACCAACAGATTATCGATGAGAGTTGGTCTTCGATGGAACGCTATATGGACCATATTGACGCTGTGAAATACAACCACGAGGCACTTCGTAGTGAGAACGGAAACTATCAGTGGGCCGACTGGCTAAGTTATGAACCTCTCGAAACTTGCACGGGAAAAGCCTTCCGTAAGGATGGTCCACTGCCAGAATCCATCACCTACTGGAACTACCTGAGTGCATGCTATTGGGCTATCGATGCATCGATGATGGCCGATATGGCAAAGGCATCTGGACAAAACAGCGCAAAATACGAAGAAATGACAATGCGGGCGAAGACCTATCTGAAGGAACAGTTCCTGAATGCTGATGGCACTTTCAAGTGTGACATTCTGAACACGATGCAGACACCTGCACTCTTTGCTATGAAGATAGGACTCGTTGAGGGACAGGCCTTAGAAGACACGAAGATTCGTCTACGTAAGAACTTTGAAGAACATGGTGGTTGTCTGCAAACTGGATTCCTGGGTACATCAATTCTGATGGAAACGCTCTCAGAACATGGTATGAACGATGTGGCCTACGAACTGCTCTTCCAGCGGAAGAACCCATCGTGGTTGTATAGTGTTGACAACGGTGCCACCACCATTTGGGAACGCTGGAATAGTTACATGAAAGACAAAGGGATGGGCCCTCAGGGCATGAACTCTTTCAATCACTACGCCTATGGTTGTGTTTGTCAGTGGCTTTGGCAACGTGTAGCAGGAATCGCTACCGACAAGAACCAACCAGGTTTCAAACACATCGTGATGAAGCCTATCCCCGACCGTCGTTTAGGGCATGTTGATGCAACTTATGAGTCTGCATCAGGCACCATTAAGAGTGCTTGGAAATATGAAGGAGATCAGTGGATATGGGAGTTCAGTATCCCCAAAGGAGCCACTGCTTCAGTAACATTACCCGGTGAAACCATCTCGAAAGAATATGGCAGTGGAAACCATAAGGTTAATAAGAGATTGCCATAAGATGATGCTTAAAATTAGGAGTTATTTCTGCAAGAACTGACATAAAATACTTAGCGTATTTCCCTAAAAATCATAATAAGACCTATAGTCGTTTTTGTGAGAAAAAGAAGCAAAAAATAGCGGCGACTCAAACCAAGAATCACCGCTATTTCTTTATAGATAAATCATATAGATAACTATTTCAGTTCCTTCAGCCAAATATTGCTCGAAGCATCGCTAGGCATACGCCAATCGCCACGAGGCGAGAGACTCACACTACCAACCTTCGGACCATCGGGCAGACAAGAGCGTTTGAATTGCTGATTGAAGAATCTGCGCAGGAAAGTCTGTAGCCAATGGACAATTGTTTCCTCCTCATACATACCTGCCGCTTCATTGTGACCATCAAAGGCCTTAATAGCCAACAGTTTCAATTTCTGCGGAGCAAATCCGAAACGCAGGAAGTGATAGAGGAAAAAGTCGTGAAGTTCATAGGGTCCTACGAGATCCTCTGTCTTCTGCTTTATCTGACCATTCTCGTCGGCAGGTGTCAGTTCAGGACTAATAGGAGTGTCAACAACATCGAGCAATGTCTCCTTCACTTTCTCATCACTCTGTTCAGCCTCATAGCGGACAAGATGACGAATCAGCGTCTTAGGCACACTCGCATTCACACCATACATCGACATATGATCGCCGTTATAGGTCGCCCAACCGAGAGCCAACTCTGAAAGGTCACCAGTGCCGATAACCATTCCGCCTACCTTATTAGCAAGATCCATCAATATCTGAGTACGTTCACGCGCCTGTGAATTTTCATAGGTTACATCGTGAACCGACACATCGTGTCCAATATCCTCAAAATGCTGCATCACAGCCTTTGCGATACTGATTTCCTGCATCGTAATGTCCAAGTTCTTCATCAGTTCAAGCGCATTGTTATAGGTGCGATCACTTGTGCCGAAGCCCGGCATCGTAACACCATAGATTCCCTTACGGTCATAACCGAGTTTATCGAACGTTCGGACACAAACCAAAAGCGCAAGCGTAGAATCAAGTCCACCGCTGATACCCACAACAACCTTCTTAGAGTTGGTGTGTACTAAACGTTTGGCAAGACCCATGATCTGAATGTTCAGAATCTCCTCACAACTCTGCGCCATATCCACACTCTCAGGAATGAACGGCAGCGGGTTGTACTCACGCTCCAACACGAAGTCTCTCGGAGTATAGGAACGGCAATTCGTAATCAGAATATTGCTATGTTCATTCTGCATGTCGAATTTCAGATTACGCAGCGCGTTCACATATGTCGAATTCGTACGACGCTCCGAACGTAGACGCTCAACATCAATCTGCATGTCAACAGCCTGATTCTCCATTGAGAATCGTTTTCCTTCAACAAGCAGACGTCCATTCTCATAGATCAGAGCATTGCCACCATAGACCACATCCTGCGTAGACTCACCAAAACCACATCCACTATAGACATAACCCGTCATCGTACTTGCACTTTGCTGTGACAACAATGACTTCAAATAATCATGCTTACCAATAAGTTCATCGCTTGCAGAAAGGTTGAAGATGATATCAGCACCTGCCAGCGCCAGTCGATTGCTGGGAGGTGTGGGAGCCCAGACATCCTCGCAAATCTCAACACCGAAGAGAACACCATCGCAGGTACGGAACAACTGTGGTTCAGGCGATACTGTAATAGTGTTTCCTGCGAAGCGAATAGTAGTTGGACGAAGATCTTGAGCAGAAGCAAACCAGCGCTTCTCATAGAACTCGCTATAATTCGGCAAATAAGTCTTAGGCACAAGACCCAGCAACTGACCCTTCTGAATCACAGCGGCACAGTTCAATAGCAAATCGCCCACGACAACGGGCAGTCCAACAATTGTCACAATGTCAAGTTGACGCGTGAAGTCGAGCAATGTCATCACACCGGCTTCTGCTGCATCAATCAAGACACTCTGTCGGAACAGATCCTGACAAGTGTAACCCGTCAGCGAGAGTTCGGGGAAAACCATTACCTCTACCCCCCTGCCCTCGGCCTGGGCAATCAACAATTCAATCTGCTTCAGATTGTACTCAGTGTCTCCGACTTTCACTGTCGGCACTGCTGCTGCTACTTTGATAAATCCGTATTGCATAACAATCTCCTATTTTTGCTTGTTTCGAATTTCAGTTATTTATGAAATTTATGAGCGGTTCTAAGTATCTTTAAAAAGTTAAGAATTAATCATTCATTTCCACTATCAGAAACTCACTCAATTTCACCTTATTTGATTGTCACTTGTGTAGCGCCATAGCCATACTCCTGGAACGAAGCATCCTGCCATGTGTAATTTTTGTGACGATAGTTCAAATCATTGATGAGTGCCCGACGCAACACCCCTTCGCCCTTTCCATGAATGAAGACTATGCGTTTGCCTTTCTTGTCGGCATTCTCAGATAGTATTTTACGGAACTTATCAAGTTGATAGTTCAGAATATCTGTTGCCGACATACCTGCAGTCGTATCGAGCAACGCATTCGCATGCAAGTCGACCACCAACACATTCTCATCACCCTTACGGGGTTTATAGATTATCGGTTTCTCTACGCGAGTCTTATCAGCAGGCTCAGTATGATACATCTCCTCCTTCAGGCGCTGAGCATCAAGCACCAGCGGACGGGCAACTTTATCTTGTTCGACAATCGTATAGAGCAACGCCTTCTGTTCGAAGAAATCATTCTCCTGGAACGTATGCAACTTATAGAACTTCACGCCATCAATGCGAATCTGCACATCAACTGAAGGCTTCAACTCAAACGGTTTCTCACGCTTGTAAGCCAGCAGTTGAATGGCCACTCGTTCCAACTTGTTCAGTTCCTCACGGCCAAACTCCTCAATGAACTCCTTAGTGTTTGGTTCCACCTCACCTCGAGCCTTCAGCGTCCAACTATTACCTTCGGCCACCAGATAGGTATACTGCAGATAATAGTTACTATCGTTCACAAAATAAGTCTCAAAACGAGTCTGAGTCATCTCTTTGATGTCAATAGGCACGAAAGCCAGATAAGCCGATAGTCGGTTACCGCCCTTTCGCTCCTCGACAGGTGCTTTGAACGTCACCTTCGAATAGTCAACCTCGTCCAAACCTTCTCCGCGATTCAGAATTGCCTCGCGTCCGCCTTGTTCAGCATCGCCTGTGCCTTCGCCCATCAATGCCTTCACCGAACGGCCATCGCCAACAATTCGCTGCTGCTCCTTTGCCTTAGCGTTCACAACATTGGTCGTGCTATAATCCTCATTGCCAATCACCACCACGTCGGTCATCAGCATAGGAATCTCAAAGCCGTCCTCGTCCTCAACGAGCACAATGCTCTTACCCTGAAATCCGCTGACGACACCGCCACCAGACTCATGCAGGAACCTTACTTTATCTCCTTTTTTCATCTCTATATTTCAAAATTACGAAAAACGGCCTTTTTAGAACCACTGGTAATGAGTTCTCAGCCGTTTTTCACTATTCTAACAAAAAAACGGGAACAACTCTGCCTTAACAGATATTCTATTCCCACTCAATTGTTGCTGGTGGCTTTGACGAGATGTCGTAGCAAACGCGATTAACGCCACGCACCTTATTGATTATCTCGTTCGACACACGAGCCATAAAGTCATAGGGCAGATGAGCCCAGTCTGCAGTCATTGCATCAGTTGAAGTCACAGCACGCAGAGCAACAGGATGCTCATATGTACGCTCATCACCCATCACGCCCACAGAGCGGACGGTAGAGAGCAGAATGGCGCCTGCTTGCCAGATTTGATCGTAGAGCGAAACTTCTATCTCGCCATCAGCCATTGAAGCGGGAACACCAGCAGCCAACACGCGACGGGCCTCTTCACCACTCAACCGCACTTTGTAGTCACGCAAACCGCGAATATAGATATCATCAGCATCCTGCAGAATGCGTACCTTCTCGGGAGTAATGTCGCCCAGAATACGAACAGCCAGACCAGGTCCGGGGAACGGGTGACGAGTAATCAGATGCTCGGGCATTCCCAACTGACGACCCACGCGGCGCACCTCGTCTTTGAACAACCACTTCAGTGGTTCACAAAGTTGCAAGTGCATCTCCTCGGGCAGTCCTCCTACATTATGGTGACTCTTGATTACCTTACCCGTAATATTCAGCGACTCGATGCGGTCGGGATAGATAGTGCCTTGTGCGAGCCACTTCGCGCCCTCAATCTTGCGGGCCTCTGCATTGAACACCTCTACGAAGTCGCGTCCAATGATTTTGCGCTTCTGTTCTGGGTCGCTCACACCTGCAAGGTCTGCGAAGAATTTACTTGAAGCATCGACACCTATCACGTTCAGTCCCAGACACTTATAATCATTCATCACGTCTGCAAACTCATTCTTGCGTAGCATTCCGTGATCAACGAAGATACAAGTCAGGTTCTGACCAATAGCACGGTTCAACAACACTGCTGCAACAGACGAGTCAACACCTCCTGAGAGACCGAGAATCACACGGTCGTCACCCAGTTGTTGCTTCAGTTCGGAAACGGTGCTTTCCACAAATGAAGCAGCGCTCCAGTTCTGCAGAGAACCGCAGACACCCACAACGAAGTTCTTCAGCAAAAGTGAACCCTGGACTGTATGGAACACCTCAGGATGGAACTGAACAGCGAATACCGGCTTGCCCTCAGCACCCATTGGAGTCGAATAGGCAGCATACTTCACATCAGAAGTAGATGCAATGCACTCGAAACCTTCAGGAATGGCGGTAATGGAGTCACCATGACTCATCCACACCTGCGACTGCGGCGCAAAGTCGCGGAAGAGGGGACTCTCCGTATTGATATACTGCAGGTGCGCACGTCCATATTCGCGAGTATTCGTTTTCTCCACACGTCCACCATTGGCATGCGAGATATATTGCGCTCCGTAGCAGATTCCGAGCACGGGCTTGCGACCAACAAACTGCTTAAGGTCTACTTGGAAAGCCTCGGGATCATGAACCGAGAAAGGCGAACCGCTCAGAATCACGCCTATCACCTCATCGTCGTTACCAACGGGGTATTTGTTATAGGGAAGAATCTCGCAGAACGTGTCCAGTTCACGCACACGACGACCAATGAGTTGTGTGGTTTGCGAACCGAAGTCGAGGATAATGATTTTCTGTTGCATGTTATTTTTGACTTAATTATTTTCTAAGTGGTTACTGTATGAACTCTTCTGCTGCCTGCAGCGAGTCGAGTTTGCCGACGTCGAGCACCTTTAGATCGGGTTTCTGACAACCATAGATGTGGGTGCGGTGACAGGTTTGCAGATAGAAGTCCATGATTGGGAACCGGTCGGGGAAACGCTCCATTAACGGGAACAGACGAGGGGAGAAACTATGAATGCCCGAGAAGGCATAGAGGTTAAGCGTAATCTCCGTTGTACCGCGCATAATGATGAGTTGATACTTGTCCATATCGAGTCGCGCTTCGTCGGGGCAACGCACCCAGTCGTAGGGACTTCTGAGTTCTCCCGTCTCGATATTTACCCATCCCATCAATCTCATGGCATTATCGAAGAGCAGATACCTCTTCGTACGTCTCTGACTCACGAGCAGCACTGCGTCCTCATCATCGAGGTGCTGTCGACGAAACCAATCATAATCCACATTGTCCAGAATGTCGACATTGTGAATCAGAATCGGTTCATCATCATCGAAAAACGGCGCAGCCTTCTTCAGCGCGCCGCCCGTTTCGAGCAACTCCTCGCGCTCGTCACTGATGTGTATGTTCACTCCGTAGTTGTCCTCTTCGGAGATGTGTTGTTCAATTTGGTCAGCCAGATGATGCACATTCACCACAAATCGCTGATAGCCCTGAGAGCGCAACCGCAGAATGATGCGGTCAAGGAGCGGCTGCTCCCCTACCCTGACAAGAGCCTTGGGAATACGATCGGTGAGAGGCTTCAGCCTCGTACCCAGTCCAGCGGCGAGTATCATTGCTTGCTTCATGGGAAAACGTCTAATCGATTATTGACTGCAAAGATACAAAATATAGTTCAAAATGCAAAGTGGAACCGCGCAAAATATCAACTAAAATTGATAAATACGTCCACCACGTGCAGGAATCTCCATCCTGACTGCCGCATCAGCATTCAGTTGCAGAGTTGCAACTTCGCCTGTGAGCAAGTCCTGAGCCTCGACATCGCCCTCCTTAAGTTTCAGATAGTCGAAGGCGTGCTGCGGAATCACCACATCTACCATAGCGGGTTCGTCAGCAAAATTCACTACCACGAGCAGCGTTTCTTTCTCCGAATGTCTCAGGAAACAATATTGGCGCTCAGCCAAGTGCTGGTTCACGTACATAAGGTCGAACATCTCACCTTCCCTGACAGCCTCACTCTTGCGGGCGATTGTCATCAAGTGGCAGTGCTGCTCATAGAGACTCTGCTCTTCTGATGAAAGTTCATTACTGGCGGCGCGACATAGTGTATCAACCGACCAATAGTCGAAGATGGTCGTGCGGCCGTCGTTGCCGCTGAAACCCTCACGGTCCATTCCCCGCTCACCGAATTCCTCACCTGCATAGAGCATGAAAGGATTCTGCCCGAGCATCAGGCTGACAATCAGTGCAGGAACGCCCTTCTGTCCGTTGGCTGCAAAGAAATCGCTTGCCATTCGCTGTTCGTCGTGATTCTCAAGGAAATAGAGCATGTGCTGGCGTATGTCATCGGTCTGCTGCCAAGCCTGTGTAATCTCGGCCGAACGACGATGATGACAGATAACATCGCGCAGCGTATCGTACATTCCTACCTTGTCATAGAGCCAGTCGAAACCCGAAGCAATATAGTGGCGATATTCCTGCGGATTATATACCTCGCCGATAAACAGCAGATCGGGATATTTCGCCTTCACCTGCTGTGTTGCCCAAGCCCAGAATTCAGCGGGTACCATCTCGGCCATATCGCAACGGAAACCGTCAATATCCTTTCCCGCCCAGAACATCAGAATATCGAGCATCTTCTTCCAAGTAGAGGGAATCGGGTCGAAATGACCGATACGACCAGCATAGTAGTCTACGCCATAGTTCAGTTTTACGGTCTCATACCAGTCGTTTCTGCCTGGGGCATTGTCGAAATGGTCATTACCTGTAGCCTTCGCCGGATGCTCAGCATAGGGGAACAACTCACCGTGATAAAGGTCGAAATAAGGAGTAAAGTCCTGACCGGGACAATAGTAGAAATTATTCTGTGGAGAGAAACCCTGTTCAACATCATCATCTGCTCCCAAGTCACTTACGCCCTCAGGATTCTTGATGCCCTGATACTGACGAGCCACGTGGTTGGGCACAAAGTCGATAATGACCTTCAGACCTGCACGATGGGTGCGGGCTACAAGACGCTCAAACTCCTCCATTCGTTTGCCAACGTTCACCGCCAAGTCGGGGTCAACGTCGTAGTAGTCGCAGATAGCATAGGGAGAACCTGCCTTGCCCTTCACCACTGCAGGATGCTGGCGAGGAATGCCGTAACGCGAATAATCGGTCTGCATAGCGTGACGAATCACACCCGTAAACCACACATGCGACACACCCATCTCGCGCAGATGTTTCAGCACAGTAGGCGTGAAGTCGGCCATCTTACCACAGCCATTCTCCTCAATAGTTCCATCGGGTTTACGGGTTGTATTCCGATTGCCATACAACCGCGTAAACACCTGATAGATAATAGGTTTCAAAGCCTGATTAGATGCCATGAACGCTTACCTCACGGTTAATCTTGGCAATCATGCCCTGCAGAGCCTTACCGGGTCCGCACTCAGTGAAATCGTCAGCGCCGTCGGCAATCATGTTCTGAACGCTCTTTGTCCAGCGAACGGAACCTGTCAACTGAGCCATAAGGTTCTGCTTGATTTCGGCGGGATCGGTATGAGGAAGTGCATCTACATTCTGATAG
Source organism: Prevotella sp. (assembly GCA_024697645.1). GTDB lineage: Bacteria > Bacteroidota > Bacteroidia > Bacteroidales > Bacteroidaceae > Prevotella. The sequence goes on along the minus strand of JAILFH010000075.1, from coordinate 12,043 downwards.
ACGGGGCAGCAAGGCTGCTTGAACTCGGTCTGCTCAATGGCTTTTGCGAGTTCGTCTTTGGCGGCCTGCATCAGCGGAGAGTGGAACGCACCGCTCACGGGCAGCACCAGCGCACGCTTAGCGCCTGCTTCTTTCAGTTTCTCGCAGGCAGCATTCACAGCCTCTACGTTACCCGAGATAACCAATTGTCCAGGGCAGTTGTAGTTAGCGGGAATCACAATGTTTCCGTCGGTGCTTACCTCGCGGCAAGTCTCCTCCACTACCTCATCGGGCAGAGCAATGATGGCAGCCATCGTACCGGGAGTAGCCTCGCAGCACTTCTGCATAGCCATAGCACGAGCGTGAACAAGGCGAAGGCCGTCCTCGAAAGTCAGAGCGCCAGCGGCCACAAGAGCCGACAACTCACCAAGTGAGTGACCAGCAACCATTGCGGGCTTGAACTCCTCACCCAGACAAATGGCCGAGATTACACTATGAAGGAATACGGCGGGCTGAGTCACCTTGGTCTGCTTCAATTCGTCAGCAGTACCTTCAAACATGATGTCGGTGATGCGGAAACCCAAAACCTCGTTGGCTTTGTCAAACAATTCACGTGCTTTTTCATTGTTCTCGTAGAGGTCCTTACCCATACCTACGAACTGAGCACCCTGCCCAGGAAATACAAATGCTTTCATTTCTTTCTATCTAAAATTTGTTTACATTTTTTACATGTTAGAGCCAATCTTTCGCTTTGGCGCCGCAAAGGTACGAAAAATCGGGGGCAGTACAAAATGAATTAGTCTTTTTTATATAATTAGGTGTGAAAATGGTAATCCTCATCAAAATCCTATATTATTTTCATCTCGTTTCCTTTGCGTTCTTCCCGATTATTTGTATATTTGCAGAATCTAAACAGTCAATGAAACTTAACAACTTAAACAATCGAATATGAAAGGAATCAAACTACTCGTTACTACCGCCGTACTATGTCTATCGTGTTCGGCTTGGGCGCAGTCACAGGAGGATGTCACCAAGTACATTAATCCGATGATCGGCACAGGAACTGTCAACCAGCATTCGCTGAAGGGCAACTGTTTCCCTGGCGCTACAACACCTTTCGGAATGGTGCAACTGAGCCCCGACACAAAGTATAATGTTAACGGCAACACCGCCTCGGGCTACGACTACAACGACAAGCAGATTTTCGGATTCTCCCACACCCACCTCAATGGTACGGGCTGTCCCGACTTGCTCGACGTATTGATAATGCCCTCTTCGCAAGACCTCGAGACTCTTCTTGCGACAAAGGAATACAGTTGCGGCTATAGCCACGAGCGTGAACAGGCTGTGGCGGGCTACTACTCCATTACGCTCGATGATGGCATCAAGGCCGAACTCACTGCAACTACTCGCACGGGAATGCACCGCTACAACTTCGGTGGTAAGGCAAACAACCTCATCGTCGATCTCGTACACTACACCGACTGGGGTAAACTCATCGACGCTCAGGCTCGCCTTATCGACGACTATACGCTTGTGGGCTACCGACTGATGCAGGGTTGGCAGAAGTTCCGCAAGGTTTATTTCTATGCCCAGTTCTCGCGTCCTGTGAAAGAGAAGATTATGACCTCCGACCGCCGCGTGTTCCGTGACGGCAAACTCTCCAATGGTCGAAACGTACGGGTATTCCTCTCCTTCGGCGAGAGCAGTGAGCCTCTGCTTGTGAAGGTTGCGTTGTCGCCCAACAGCATCGAGAATGCCAAAGAGAACATGCAGGAAAACAAGGGTTGGGATTTCGAAGCCGTTAGGGAGAAGGCTCATGAGGCTTGGCAACGCGAACTGGCCAATATCCGCATCGACGGAACTGAGGAGCAGAAGGTAATCTTCTACACTGGACTCTATCACGCCTACATTCAGCCGAACATCATCTCCGACATCAATGGCACCTATCCGCGAACCGACTTCGCCGAAGGCCGTCTGCCAAAAGGGCAGGGCCACTACTCCACCTTCTCGCTCTGGGACACCTATCGTGCTGCTCACCCACTCTACACCATCCTGCAGCCGCAGCGCGTGGCCGACTTCGCCAATAGTATGCTCCGCCAATACGACACTTACGGTTATCTGCCCATCTGGCAACTCTGGGGAACCGACAACTATTGCATGATTGGTAACCACGCGATTCCCGTGCTCGTCGATGCAGTCCTGAAGGGTCTACCGGGTATTGATGCAGAGCGTGTGTTCCAGGCTGTCAAGGGCACTTCGCTCACCGACCACTGGAACTCGCCGTTCAAGACTTACGAGAAGTATGGTTATATGCCTGAGGACCTTCAGACCCAGTCAGTCTCCATCACGCTTGAAGAGTCTTACGACGACGCCTGTGTGGCTCGTCTGGCGAATCATCTGGGCAAGACAGCCGACGCTGAATATTTCGCAAAGCGCTCCCGCAACTACCGAAATCTCTACGATGCTGAGACGGGATTCTTCCGCGCCCGCATGTCCGACGGCAAGTGGATAGAGCCCTTCGACCCGCTGCAATATGGCGGCAATGGCGGCAACCCCTACACTGAGGCCAACGCGTGGCAGTATCTCTGGTATGTGCCTCAGGACGTGCCTGATATGATAAGCCTCTTCGGTGGCAATAAGCAGTTTGAGAAGAAACTCGACACCTTCTTCACGCTCCCTGCCGATCAGGCGAAGAAGAATGGCAACGCGTCGGGATTCATCGGGCAGTATGCTCACGGCAATGAGCCCAGTCACCACATCTCCTACCTATATGGCTACATCGGCAAGGACGAGAAGACGCAGTTCTACACCAACAAGATTATGAACGAACTCTACAACAGCCAACAGGACGGCTATTCGGGCAATGAAGACTGTGGCCAGATGGCTTCGTGGTACATCTGGAGTTCCATTGGGTTCTATCCTGTCGACCCTGCCCTCGGCGAGTATCGTTTCGGTTCGCCTCAGTTGAAGAAGGTCGAAATTCAACTACCTGACGGCAAGACCTTCACCGTGAAGACCAACCGCACGTCTCCTGAGCAGTACAAGATTAAGTCGGTAAAACTCAACGGCAAACGGTACAAACTCAACTATATCACCCATCAGGACATCATGAACGGTGGTACTCTCGAGTTCAATATGAGCAAGTAGTCTGGGCGTTTCGCACAGAAAAGATAGTTGAGAGTTATAGAAAGAATTTGATTACCTTCAACTTTTGTTATGGGTGGAGAGAGTAAAGAAAATGCTCTCTCCATTCTTTTTATCAAGAATTTATCAAGAATTAGAGAATTAGAGAATTTTTCCTGCTGCAAATGAATTAATAAGCATTTGAGATTTGTTTCCAATTAAAAAAGACGGTCAGGACTCGAACCTAGCCGACTATTTCTTATTTGCTATTTGCATTTTATCGCGAGATGCATTCCAAATTATTCATAACTGCTCATAACCTTCTCAATTGCTATAAACTCCCCGCCCTTTATGGGAGGGGCTGGAGCAGGATCTCTTTATTGACCTTCTTAATAACCCTCTCAATCGCTATCTACCCCCGCCCTATACGGGAGGGGCTGGTGGAGGGTCTTCTAATATCCGAAATACTGCTTGGAGTAGACATTCATGATACTATCGTAAAGAACAGTGCATTCCTGATTGTGATCGAGATTATGTCCTGAGTTGGGGAAGACAATCAGGTCGAACTTCTTGCCAAGGGCCTCATATTTCTCCTTCAGAGCGCGATAGTGGGCGGGTTTCACGAGATCATCTTTTCCTCCATAAGCGAAGATAGAAGGCAGCGAGGTAGAATCGTTGATGTAGGCAATCGGCGAAGCCAACAACTTGATGCTGTCGAGTTGTTCACGCGACAGACTGTCAACCTTCATGTGCTTGCCCGTACAACTATAGACGAAACTCTCCATATCCTTTGTCGGTGAGCCCTCTTCGTATGGGAATAGGATTCGGAAGTCGACTGGTCCCACCTTGATGGCTTCGAACTTCAAAGGCAGTTGGTGACTCCCCTGATAGGCGTACATCATCGCCAGATGACCTCCAGCCGATGTGCCCGCAATGGCCATCTGCTTAATCTGGACACCGTGGTCGGCGGCGAACGAGACAATATGACTGATACATTGTTCTATCTCGTCGAGCATCGTCAGCAGAGACGTCTCATCCTCTCCAAGCAGACTATAGTTCATGGTAGCCGTTGCATATCCCTTCTGCACCCAATTGTAGCAGTCGCGATGGTGCCAACCTTTATCGCCACCCAGCCACGATCCACCGTGAACATACAAGATAAGCGCCAGACTATCCCGCTTGTCTGCATCATTCGGAAGATACAAATCATAGGTGTTGTTCTGTCGGTTTCCATAGGCAACATCCTCAAAACGCTGTCCAAACTCGTCGTCCCATTTCGGCTTATGCAGATACGAAACGACAGCAACGAATAGGCCGAGAACAACGATTATACCCGCCAGACAGCCACATCCCTTCATCACACAACCTTTTCTATTTTTGTTGCCCATACTCTAAAAAACCAATTTAGTTGTTGACACTTCATTTGCAAAGATACAAAAAATTTGACATTCTCCAAATATTCCCTCCATTTTTTAATGAAACTCAAGACAGACATTCACCACTTGAAATCCTTGAACTTTTGTATTTTCGTGCAAACTGGACACAAAGAAAGTTGTTTTCATTTGCTGAGGCGCTGCCGAAAATCGCGACATTGTCGCAACCTTTGAACTTTTGAGTATTTGAACCTTTGAACCACATAACACAATTCCTTTGTTTTTGCAAAAATATTCATGATTTTATTTGGATTTTTAATAATAAATGTTTATATTTGCGATGTGTTTATAATTGTATTCATTAAATTTTATAACTGTATTATTTAGGTTAGGCAAAAGAGAGCATTCTCTCATTTGCATGTGGTTAATAATTTATAGTAATCGGGTAATATAGGCGGCTAATGCGTGAGGCACTGACCGCCTATTCCGTTCTTTCTCCACCGCTTCCTTTTTGAGTCGTATGAAATCCATCGCCCAAACTTTATCACTTTGGATTTCGCCCCAAAACTAATCATATTTGTGATTTGCCATTTGTGATTTGTGACTTGTCATTTGTAATTTGTGACTTGCCATTTGTAATTTGTGATTTGTAATTTGTGATTTGTAATTTGTGATTTGCCATTTGTAATTTGTGATTTGTAATTTGTAATTTGCCATTTGTAATTTGCCATTTGTAATTTGCCATTTGTAATTTGTAATTTGTAATTTGTGATTTGTAATTTGTAAGCCTCCCTTCTTCCATCATAAACACAAAGGAGGCCACGGACTCGTGTCCGCAGCCTCCTATCGTCTACGCCATTGGCGCAGTTACAATTCTTCGACTATTCGTATCCAGGTGTCTGCTCAATAGCAGGATCGTTAGTCATCGTGCTGACAGATACAGGCCAGAGCAACTTATAGCTCTCGCTGCTGCTCAGGATTGCGCCCTCGCTCTGTCCAGGAATGTAAGGATAGTTGATGCTTGCGTCGAACACCAGAGCATTGCCGCTTGCATCATGCATACGCTGAATATTGAACCAGCGCTTGCCCTCGAACACAAACTCCTTGTCGCACTCTGTCAGGATAGCCTTCGTATTGAGATACTGCGACTGATTCGTGTAAGCGGGATAGCCATCGCCATAGGCACGCTGACGAATCTGGTTGATGTACTTGCTAGGATCAGCGCCGAGGTCGTTCTCAATCTCAGCCATCAGCAGCAGAGCCTCTGCATAGCGGAAGATTGGACCGTCGCAGTCGAAGTAGTGATTACCCTCGGAGGTCTCATAGTGACCACTGAACTTCGGCAGCAGAAGTCCGAAGTTAGAGCCTGTCCACTCAGAGTTCGTACTACCCATGATGGGGAAGAACGTGGCATCGCGGCGCGTATCTGCATCATCGAATGCCCGCCAGAAACTCTCCTTGTACTGGAAACGGCAGATGCCGTTGATCAGTGAGTTCGGGCCATAAGCCTCCTTGTTGGTCAGCGTCAGCGGATTGCCGTCGCGATCGTAGGCTGCCGTGAAGAAGTTAGCCTGAGCGCAGAGATTGCTTGCATAAGGCATATACACCTTGTCGCTGGTGTTGTAGGAAACGGCGAGAATGTTCTCTGTGTTCTTTGCCTTGAAGTCAGGACGGAATGCCTGATAGAACTCTGGCATCAGCGAGAACTTACCGCTGCCAATCACCTGCTGCAGAGCTGCGCGTGCTGTCTGCAGATCGGAGTTACCAGTCTTCTGGAAGTCGCCCGTCGTCACGTTAGCAGCCCATGCATACACATTTGCCTTCAGCATCAGCGTTGCATAGAGGCTCCACGAATACTGGTTCGTGAACTGGTCGCCGCCTGAAGCAGCGAACTGTGCCTCCGACTCAGCGATGTCGGCCTTGATGAGTTTCATGATCTCTGATGCAGCGGCACGCGGACGCGACAATGCTGCAGCCGATACCTGACCTTCTGTGATAGCCACGTCGGTCACCAGAGGTACACCGCCCCAAGTGCGATAGAGGAAGAAATAGTAGTAAGCACGCATACCGTAGCTCTGAGCCAGGTAGATAGCGCGCTCTGTATCGGTCAGGAACGTGCAGTTCGGAATCTGCTGAATAGCCAGATTCACGCGTACAATCTCTGCATAGAGTCCGTTCCAGTTGTTGAACTGCGCATTGTCGGCACGCAGTTGCTGCTTTATAATGGTCTGGGCGTCCATCGACTCTCCGAATACCGAAACACCCGTGCCGTCATCGCCGTCGCCCAATAGTCCGCCACGAATCTCGCCCGTTGCGAAATGCATGCTATAGGTAGTACGCAGATAGCTGTGAAGGCCTGTCATATAACCGGAAACCTGAGCCTGATCTGTCCAGAAGTTACCACTTGCGAAATAGTCCTCTGGAGCCTGATCAAGCGATTCGCATCCAGTGAACATCGTCATAACACCCAGTGCCAGACAACCTAAAATTATATTAATCTTTTTCATTGCTTTTCGATTTTTATGTTGTTAATGTTTTCGTTTCTCAGTCATATAGTGTTAGAAAGTGACATTCAGACCAAGCACGAGCATTCGAGGCAATGGATAACCACCATTGTTTGAAGCAACTTCAGGAGAGAATACGTAAGGAGCGTCGCAGATGTAGCCAAGGTTCTGGCCCGTCACTGATACGGTCAGGTCCTCGAGCGAGATCTTGCTGATGAGCTTCTTCGGGAGCGAGTAGGCAAGCGTAATCTCACGGAATGAGAGATAGTCGCCATCGTAGACGAACAGCGTGCTGTAGCGGTCGTAGTTACGAGCGTTCAGCTGGTCTGCCCAGATATAGATTGGCCATGTGCCATTAGGATTGTCCTCCGACCAAGTGTCCTTCACGTTGGTCAGCGTGTTGTAAGTACCCTGCATGTTACCCATGATCCAAGGTGTGCGGTAGTCGTAGGTCTTGAAGCCCAGGGCGAAGTCCAGACGGGCACGCAGTGTCAGACCTCTCCACGATGCGGAGAGCGTAGTACCACCGGTCCACTTCGGAATCATGTTACCAACCTTCACGAGGTCGTAGTTGTCGATGACACCATCGTTGTTCACGTCCTTCCACTTCACGTCGCCAGGCATGATAGCCAGACCACCTGAAGCCTTACCAGTTTGCTCATAGCCAGAAGGACCATAGAGGAACTTGTTAGTACCACCGTTGTGAGAGGTCGACTTGTCGATGAGGTTGCCAGGAATCTCGTCGTAGCTCTTGTAGATGCCCTCAGCCTGGAACACCCAGAGGTCGCCCGGAGTCTCACCCTCAGCATATCCGCCTACCCACATCTTCTCGTCGCCGTTGCCAGTGTAGACCTCATAGCCACCCTGACGGTTGTTCTCGCGGCCGTTATCGGGCAGCTCAATCACCTTGTTCACGTTGCGTGCGATGTTGAATGTCCAGTCAACCTTCCAGTCGGGAGTGTTGAGGATATGATAGTTCAGCTCCAGCTCCAGACCGCGGTTCTGCAACTTACCGTTGTTCGACGTGATGCTGGTGAAGCCCGACGAAGCAGGAATCACGATGCTTGCATACTTGTCGATAGTGCGGCGGTCGTACCAGGTGAAGTTAGCCTGCAGCTTGTTGTCGAAGAAGCCCAGGTCGAAGCCCAGTTCAAACGTGCGGGAAGTCTCCCAGATCAGGTAGGGAGTCGGAATCGTGCTCATGTAGTAGCCTGTTACGCCGTTATAAGTATTCATAGCGTAGGCACCCTGCACGGTGTATGCACCAATCCAGTTCGAGTTTACGTTACCATTCTTACCCCAGCTGGCACGCAGCTTACCGAAGCTCAGCCAGTCGTTGTTCTGCTCCATGAATGCCTCACGCGAGAACACCCAGCCAAGTGATACTCCCGGGAATGTACCCCAGCGCTTATCCTTGTCGAGTTTCGAGATTCCATCGCGGCGCAGTGTGAAGCTGGCCAGATACTTGGCATCGTAGTCGTAGTTCACACGTGCGAAATATGACTGCGTGATGAACTTGCTGTGCTCTGAGTCAATCGTGCGCTTACCCTCGTCTGTAATTGTGTACTCCAGATCGCGGAAGTAGTTGTTCGTCGGGTTGCTACCCGTTGCGTACAGGTCGAAGTACTTCTGGTGGAAATACTCCCATCCGAGCAGAGCGCTCACGGTGTGCTTGTTGAACGTCTTATTGTAGTTCAGCAGGATGTTGTACGTCTGGCTCAGCTGCTTGTCAGAGTCGGCTGTCGAGTTGTGGGTCGTGTTGTAGCGGCCCGGTGAACTCAGGTAGGTGTGGTAGAAGGTCTGGCCTGTGTAGTACTGATAGTACCAGTCGCCCTTCAAGTCGAGCGTTAGTCCGTCGTACAGGCTGAAGCGGAAGCTCTGCGAAAGCGTGAATTTCTGGCGCGTGTTGTCCTGATCGACGGCGTTCTCGAGGAACTGTTGGTTACCATCGCCGGAGTTCTTACCCAGCAGCAGTTCGCCGTTGTTGTTGTAGGCGCGGAAGGTGGGAGGATAAGAGAAGTTACGCGAGAAATAGTTGGCTTCGCCCGTGAAGGGGGAGATGCCCTGATACTTCGCTGTAGAGAAGTTGATGCTCGAGAAACTCGTCAGCCACTTCTTAATCTTGTAGTCGCTATTGAACAGCAACGACAAACGACGGTTAAAGTTGTTGATGGCGTTACCCTCGCTGTTGTTGTAGCCCAGACCAGCATAGTAGTGACCGCGGTCGTTACCGCCGCTGAAGTTCAGGTTGTAGTCCTGCGAGAAACTTGGAGTCTCGATGTTGAAGTCCTCCATGTGGTTGTTGGTGTAGATGATGGTCTTGCCAGTTACGGGGTCGGTCATCGTCTGCCAGCCTTCACCCACCAGCTTCTGCTGAGTAGCAGCGTCGAGGGCGTCATACTCATAGACACCCCAGATTCCGCGTGAGCTCTGGTTACCGTCGGCGTTGTAGTCGTTGCCGGTACCGTAGGGCTGCGTACCGCTCAGCGAGTTCAGGTTCGATGTACCCTTATCCATTGCGTACTTATACGAACGGCGCATGTAGTAGAGGTAGTCGCCTGCATCGCAGAACTCATAGGGATTGTTGAAGTAGTTCCATGAAAGCTTCGAACTGAAGTTAATCTTTCCAGCGCCGTTCTTACCCTTCTTGGTAGTGATGAGGATTACACCATTGTTGGCACGCGAACCGTAGATGGCGGTTGCTCCTGCGTCCTTCATCACTTCCATCGACTCAATGTCGTTCGGGTTGATATCGGCCATTGAGCTGCGAATCATACCGTCGACAACAATCAGCGGACTGCCGCTGCCGTCGTAGTCGGTACCACCACGCAGAACAATCGTTGGAGAAGCATTCGGGTTACCAGAGTTCTGTGTTACCTTCAAACCGGCAACAGTACCCGAGAGGGCCTGAGCAGGATTTGAGAACATACCCTGGGTCAGGTTCTCATTCTTCACTTTCGCAATCGAGTTCGTCATCTTCGAGCGGATGATTGATCCACTATAGCCGATGACAACCGTCTCTGTCAGTTCGTTGCTGACACCAGCGAGTGTGATGTTCACGTAGTCAGTGCTTCCCACCGTTACGGTCTTCTCAGAGAAGCCCACGTAGGAAACTTTGATCTCGTTGGAACCTTTCGGTAAGGTGAGCACAAACTCACCGTCAATATTTGTCACAGTGCCGTTTGTGGCTTTGTTTGCCTCAACGACTGTGGCACCAGTTAATGGCTCACCAGTCTCTTCGTCGGTAACAGTACCTCGAATCGTCTTTTGAGCCAAAATCGTCGTGCAAGTAAAGAGACTTGCAACCAGTAAAAGCAAGAACCTTTTCATAAGCGGTTTTGTTAGTTAATAATAATATTGTTTAGGTAGTTAAAAATTATTCTGTCCAGTTATTGCTGAATTTCCGTTCAGATAATCCTAAGAATTCTTTTTGGTGATGCTGAAAATTCAATCAGATGATACTGTATTTCCATTCAGATAATCTTAAGAATTCATTCAGATGATGCTGAATTTCCGTTCAGATGATGCTGAAGATTTGTTCAGACGATTTTGCTTGTCGATTCTATGTTTTTGCTAATTGATATTAATGTTTTTGTTGGGTTAATAATAATGTTATATCTGTCGAGTAGTTCAGATAATACTGAAGATTTTGCTCTGGTCATACATTGGTATTTTCCCAGAACTTACTAATGTTTTTGCTGGTCGATATTGTAGTTTTTGTTAAGGTAATCTTTAATGTCTTTGTTTAGATAATACTTGCGTATTTGTCAAGAGGATACTTACGTATTGTGCTCAGGTATTCTAGATGTTTGTGTTATGGTAATACAGATTTTTGGTCATGTATCCCAGTTTCCTAGAAACTGCTACAAATTTAAGAATAATTATTGAGAATCCCAAACATTTTTCCACATATTTATTAATAATCCCAAATTATTTTTTAAATTGCCTAAAAATTTTGAATAAATTCCTTTTCGAGGCAGTAGAAAGGATACGCTTCCTTATTGCTTTATTACTTTATTGCTTAGTTACTTCGTTACTTTGGAAACGGCCGCCAACGGAGGGACTCAGCAGTTAGATTTCCCAATTTCCATTTTACAATTTCCAATTTCCAATTGAATATCACGCCTCACTGCAGTTGGAACTCGCTGCCTCGCATTCCCTTCCTTCGGGAAGGCGATGTCGGCTCAAATTTGCGCTCACATAATTTGTCACATAATTTCAAAAAAGGTGTTACAATTCTGGGATAAACTGGTGGAAAATTCGGGAAAATAATTGTCAAAAAAGGCGAAAAAACTCCTGATTTTGGCTTCAAACATCGCCCATTTCATCGGAAGTCGGTAATATTTCTTTACAAAATAACTCATCAAAATCGCCCTTCTGCCGTGATAAATTTAAGGAAAAATCGTGTAAATATTTTTCTTAAAATGCAAATTGCAGACAACAAAATCATGATTGCAAATTGCAAAATCACACACAGAAAATTTTTAACGAGCGCAATTTTTCCCTCGTTGAATCTATTGCCAATAAACTTCAGAATGGGTCGGCCATATTTACAGACATGGATGCTAACCACTGCCATGATTCGGGGTACTGGTTTCTGGGCATTGTTATTAATGAGTTGAACCACATACCTGAATTAGGTATCTGCTTTCTGTGTCCATCCCCCGACGGTGAACGAATTGTTCACCGTCTCCAGATTCGAATATGTCCGCTTAGTCTTCGTTTTTGCCTTGCGCATGAACGAGCGCAATTTGAGCCTTCGTTGTTTGTCAACCAGTTCAGGAAAGTGGGCGTCAACTAAATTAGGAAATAATGGAATCAATGTTGGAGTAATCAGGAAAGACAAGTGGAACTTCATTTTGTGACATGTGACATGTGACATGTGACATTAAGGTTTTTCGACTGTCTTTTACTATTTTTGTGGTTCTTCTGCAATTTAGTTGAAAAGTAAATGCTCCATCACCATTTTGTTTCTGAGCAGTTCAATACCCGCCCTTCCGTACATTAACCGTTTTATGGCTTTCAGTTTGTTGACAAACCCTTCCGTTATTCCGTTAGTAA